>NZ_JBNPWQ010000048.1:0-40756 GCF_050433745.1 Sphingobacterium sp. HSC-15S19 | reverse complement strand
TTATCATGGCGGTGTGTTATAATTTTGCAATTTAAATATAGCAACTTTGCTATATCCAAACACCGCCACTTTTTAAACGTTTAGGACGCAAGTGTTAATCAGATTATTAATTTAATTGTTATTTTCATAAATTAATCAAACAATTAACAAAGCTTCCACCAGAAATTATAGTAGCTATCCTAGTTCCATTGAATTCAGATCCAATCAATTTTTCCACAGTGGAGTGGTTTTATTTCGACCGTGTCATTCTACAAACATCAGGAGTAAATCTGAAGATGAGCGGGGATCCAATGGATATGTGATAGACAGCTTAGAATCAAGTCTATGGTATTTTTGGAGAAAGAAAAATTATAGCGGTAATGATTTAGGGATTATTAATCTCGAAGGAGAAACAGATGCTGGAGCCCCCAAGGGCAGGCTCACAGTTTATTATTTTGGTATGCTAGCAAAGATCAATTCGAAAAAGGCTGTCCTTTACCTGTTTCAATATATGCTTCTAAACTTTTCACAAATTGTCGCCATCCATCTGTACAAATAGCATAACATTCGATTTCAGGGGATAAGCCAATATGTTCAAGTTGCAACACAACCCCGTTTTCTTTTTCAGTGATGTCCCAAACGATCGTTGTGCCAATCCATTCTTTTTGATTTTTCAATCCAGGAAGGGCTATCAAGGAATCTTCGACATGCCAAACAACTTTTGCATTTTCATATAAGTCTTCCACTTGCATTACTTTGTAAATAAGATCGCCAAAGCGAATTGTAAATCTATCCTCCTTCTTATTGGAAGAGCCCTCAAACATGGTTGTCCACCAAAATGGTATTTCATCGGTTAGTGCTTTAAAAACCCGATCCTTTGTTACACCCAACTGGATCGTTTGACTATAATTTTCCATTGTCAATTTTTATTTTTTGAATAGTACACACGGCCTCGATTTTCCGTTATTATTAACGAATTTATAGATAGATTTTCCAATCGACCTTAGCATAAGACAAGTTTTTCTTCAGTGTCAGGATAGTACATGACGCTTATATAAAATTTATTGCGGATAATAGCTATATACTTTTATACTCCAAGCAACAGATTACTAATCAAATATAAAACCATCTATGAAGACTATGCTTCAAAAATTAGGAATATTAGGATTTCTGATCGTACTAAATTTCTCCACTTTCGCTCAAAAACTAGCGGTAATTGACCTAAAGGTAGAACATCTGAGCAATCCATTAGCCATCGAAACCGAGATTCCGAGATTGAGCTGGAAAATAACCTCTACGGAGAAAAACACACAACAAGCCGAATATGAAATTCGAGTGGGAACAGACAAAGTTTTCTTAAATAAAGATAAAGATCTCGTTTGGAAACATCGTTCTTCCACAGATCAATCTGTGTTAATTGACTACGCGGGATCTCCCCTTCAGTCAAAGAAAAAATATTTTTGGCAAGTCCGGGTAAAAGACAATCATGGCAATACATCTGCCTGGTCCACAATAGGATTCTTTCAAATGGGAATCTCAACCTCAGATTGGTCTGCACAATGGATCACTGTCTCAGGAAAGGACACTTCGTCCCGAAGTCCACTTTTCAGAAAAGAATTCAGCCTGAAAAAAAAGATAAAATCAGCGATGGCCTATATTACGGCAAAAGGCCTATACGAAGCCAAGCTTAATGGCGCTCGTATAAGTGACACATATTTTGCTCCGGGATGGACCAGCTACAAGAACCAGTTGCAATACCAAGTTTACGATGTTACAGCATTGCTTAGGGTCGGTTCGAATGTGCTGGGCGCAAGTCTCGGCAATGGCTGGTATAAAGGCCGTATTGGATTTGGAAATCAGCATAATTTCTATGGCGATACACGGGGACTGCTTTTACAACTTGAGGTCGAATATACCGACGGCACAAAGGAAACAATAAATACGGATGAGAACTGGAAGTATACTTATGGGCCTATTATGGCGTCGGATATCTATGATGGAGAGATTTACGATGCTAGAATGGAGATTACTGGATGGGATAATATTGATTTTAAAGAAGATAGCAACTGGAAGAATGTAAATGTGATGAACAAAGGAACGGAAAAGCTTATCGCGATGAGCGGTCCTCATGTTAGGAAACATGAACAGTTTAAAGCCCTCAGCATTTTTAAAACCCCAAAAGGGGAAACTGTGGTAGATTTTGGGCAAAATTTGGTGGGATGGGTGATTTTGAAGGCACAGGGCCCTACTGGAACAAAGATTACACTAAGTCATGCTGAAGTACTTACTAAAGAAGGTAATTTTTATACAACAAATCTACGATCTGCCAAGGCTCAGGACAGCTATATTTTAAAAGGCGGGGCCGAACAAGTCTTTGAACCACATTTTACTTTTCAGGGTTTTAGGTATGTTAAAGTTGAGGGCTATCCCGGAGAATTAAAATCCGATGATCTAACGGCCGTGGCTCTGTATTCTGATATGGCGACGACGGGTAAATTTACGACTTCCAATCCCCTAATCAACCAATTGCAGCACAATATTCAATGGGGACAAAAAGGAAATTTCGTAGATGTACCTACCGACTGTCCACAACGCGATGAACGCCTAGGTTGGACAGGCGATGCACAAGCTTTCGCGAATACCGCGGCTTACAACATGGATGTAGCAGGATTCTTTACGAAATGGCTAAAGGATGTCAAAGCTGACCAACAACCCAGCGGACTCATTCCTCATGTCGTACCAAATGTACTTGGGATCAATGATGGCGCATCAGCTGGTTGGGCCGATGTAGCCACAATTATTCCTTGGGATATGTACCGCGCTTATGGAGATCGCAGAATATTAGAAACACAATACGAAAGTATGCAAAAATGGGTGGGTTATATTACTTCTGTTGCGAAAAATAATCTCTGGAATTCAGGTTTTCATTTTGGGGATTGGCTTTTTTACCGTCCGAATGATGATAATGATGGAAGAGCCGCTGTAACCGATAAATATCTAATCGCACAGACTTTTTATGCTCACTCGACGCAACTACTGATTAACGCAGCGGAGGTCTTAGGCAAAAAAGAAGACGTTGCCAAATACACGGCATTACTTTTTAACATCAAAGCAGCCTTTGCAAAGGAGTATATGACTCCAACAGGTCGCCTAGTATCCGGTACACAGACGGCTTATGTACTGGCACTGCAATTTGATATGTTGCCTGAAGAGCTACGATCTGCTTGTGCTGACCGCCTTGTTGCCAACATCCGGGATTATGGCAACCACCTCACGACAGGTTTCTTGGGCACCCCTTATATATGCCATGTCTTGACTCGATTTGGACACAATGACGTTGCATACGATCTATTGATGCAAGAGAGTTATCCCTCTTGGCTCTACCCCGTGAAAATGGGCGCTACCACCATCTGGGAAAGATGGGATGGTATTAAACCTGATGGATCTTTTCAAACTCCAGACATGAATTCCTATAACCATTACGCCTATGGCGCCATTGGTGACTGGATGTATCGAACAATAGCTGGAATTAACTCGGCAGCAGATGCTCCGGGTTATAAATCAATCGTTATTGCTCCAAAACCGGGTGGTAAATTAACACATGCATCTGCAGAACTTGAAACGGTGTACGGTACGGTAAAATCGGCCTGGCTGTTAGAGAATAATCTATTGAAACTAGATGTCACCGTTCCGGTAAATACACGGGCAAAAATTGTACTCGTTGATTCCAGCCACAATATAGGTTCGGGTACTTATCATTTTGAAAGTAGTGTCAAATAAGCATAAAAGCCACGTCACACGACGTGGCCTTAAACTAAACATATGAAACAATTGTATTTTCTGTATGTCGCTGATCATAGCGCATAATATACTCTTTCGGTGTGCAACCGATAATCTGTTTAAATACGCGGTTAAAATTTGTAATGCTATTGAAGCCACAGTTATAAGCGATAAATGAGATATTTTCCAAATGTAAATGATCTTTTCCCAATTGACTGCAAACCTCATTAATTCGTATCCGGTTTAGATAACCAACTAAGGTGATTCCACAGTGTTTTTTGAAATAACGGCAGAATGCCTGTGGCGACAAGTGTGCACTCTCTGCTACACTTTCTAAAGTAAGCCCATGTTTAAAATGTGTATTGATATAATGACAAACCTTTTCAATTCGGTTATTTTTTCCAATCGAACAGACGGCAGCCTCCATAAGTTCAGGACAGAGTGAATCTGTTCTCTTTGAAATTTGAGATAGTGTTCTTAACAAATAAAAGAAATGCATCATTTTATCTATCTTTTCGGATTGTTTTAACAACATAATACGCTTAGATACCACTTCGAAATCCATCTTAGGAATCTTAAACCCCCTGGAATCCTGTTTTAAAAATTGCTCCAATGGTTCAAATTCGCCCAACATAAAGAGCTGTTTTAATCTCCCAGCAGGATCAAAAAATATGGAAATCGAACGTGCCGCATCGCTCGCCTTATCTTCAGAAACAGATTTAAATACATGCGCCTGGTTCGCGCCAATGAAGAAGATGTCGTTTTCTTTAAAGCTATGCAAGGTTTCATCCACGAGCAATACACCTCTTCCCTTTGTAATCCACATCAGTTGCGCTTCTTGATGACGATGCAAATGCGGGTAGAAAGATTCCGATATATCCTCTTGAACAGTTATACTCTGTCCTTGTATCACGGGGATATTAAACTGTAGTGTTTTCATAGTGCGTCGGTATTTAGGGTACTCAACATTGGTTTACTAAATATAAATAACAAACACAACATATTTATTATACGTCAATCTGAGATCAAATAAAATATCAAGATTTGCTCATTATTGGATAATTTTTGCACTTTGATCTTTTGGATCTATTAAAAACAAGGGGAGCCCCGCTTTGCCCCCCCTAATCGTTATTGTGTTATACGCGTTACTGTTGGCAGTTTCACCTGAACCTCATAAGTACCTTCCATCAATAGTTGGAATCCAAATACGGGGTTAACATTATTAGCACTCAACCCATCTATCTGTGCATACTTCATTGGGATGCGATAATAATTGAGAAATCCCCAATCTGTTCCATCTTTTCCAATTAATTTAGCCAATGGAAAGGGGGCTACTTCAAAATCACAGATCATTGAATTATCTGTAACCTGTACGGGATTAAACTTCACATGAGATTCAAACATCGGACGATCCCCTCTTTTGATCACTTCTCCATTTTTAGGATTGAATGCATTTCCATTTTTATCGACGATCTTTAGAATAACACGAGCGCCATCGTTTGAAATTTTTGTACAAGTCACCTTTGGAGCCGTGATCCCAGTAAAAACTTCAGCAGCACTTGATCCTGACGCCGCCTGATATGTTACTTTAAACATATCATCAATCGTGGGCTCTACAATCTCAATGGTTGCCAATTTAGGGAATACCCGTTCTCCTCTTGGATTGGTCATTTTGACATCAAAATTAAAACGCCCTAGAGGTAGGTTGGCAGAAGCTCGATTAAAAACCAGCTGTCCACTGACGGTATTGAATTCCATCGGAGCCTTTTTTACTGTTTCTCTCTTTTTATTGAGAAGCTCGACCGTGGTATCTGTCTCGGCATTGAATACTAAACCAGGCTTAAAGGTTAGAATGTCAAATTCTTTAAAAAAGACATCCGGTGCGGGCTGACCTGTTGCTTCATCCTTTAAATTTAACAATTCGAATGTATAGGGCGGAGTGGAGCCATCTGTATTGATACGGTCAGACATCGTAAGCGACATCCCACGTTTACAAAAGATGGTATTGTCTTTATAACGGATACCTTCACTCAAAAAGCCGTTTTCAATTTTTTTGCACCCAGAAGTCAGTGTAAAAACAAACACTAGGCTATATAAAATTTTTAAATTCGTTTTCATATCTGTTTTTAGTCAGCCATTTTTCCGGCGTTAAAAAATAAACGATGCGTGTTTTGCAATACATGCAATACACCTGTCGTCGTAATAATTCCTGAGGTTTGACAATCATAGGATTTATCGAGCTGATCTTTGGGAATCGCATTATAATCTGGTTCTTCAGCATCAAGAGTCCCGATAACCTTTGTAAAATTGAGATAGTCTACATAATCCAAATAATCGCTGTAATCACGTGTTCTGCGCAACTTAATATTGAACCTGACATTTGGGATCGCGCCAAGCTTGCTCACAAAATATTTATTATCCGGGCTGAGATTCTCTCTTGTAATCTTTCCATCGAATAGATAAATCATCATCGAATCGCGTAATTCCTTGACTGGGATGTTATTTATCCCGAACTGAATATTTTCGTTTCCTACTTCAATGATCTTTTGTTGTTTTTTGGCGGCTACATAATCCCGTACGCCATAATCACTCGTTGCAAAGAAAGTGACATCCGAATTGACAATATCTTTAATACCAGCGCGATCTATAATCTTAACCAATGAATCAAAGCTACCGTGCTGCTTTAAAAAATCATAGGTTGTCTGATTCACGTGGGCGTCGCTCTTTCCTCCATCTACTTTGTAATTATCTTTCTTACAAGCAAAAAGAAAGATCAATAACGACGCAAACAATCCTGTTATCTTTTTCATAATTCTTTTAGTTAGTGCTTAAACCTTTCCTCTCCAGTAAGAGGTCTGTGTCAACTTGTTATTATTTTTGAATAGGGCTGGATTAATCGGCCAATAAAATCCTTCTTGACGAAAACGGGATTCTGAAAGCCATGGAACAAAATTGCTGTATTGCTTTGTTCGCAATAGATCATAAAAAATATGCCCTTCGAGATAAAGTTCCTTACCTCTTTCAATAATATATTCGTACATGACATCGTCTTTACTCGATGTATTATCCACGAATGCAGATTCATCGGCGCCATTCCTTTTTCTAAATTCATTGATGATATCTATCGCTTTAGAGACTTGATTTCTGTAGAGTGCAATTTCGGCTTTCAACAAGCGCATATCCGCTAACCTAAAGACAATCAAATTATTGCTAACATAAGGATCTTGCTTTTGTGATGGATTACGATAGACAACACTTTGATATTTTATGCAAGTAGCTTTATCGCTGTTTAAATCTGTAAAATTACGTCGACAGCGAATATCGCTATCGTCAAAGACCTGTGAAGGCATCGCTTTCCACTCCCACTGCTGCAAACTTGTATTCCAATACCAATCCCAAACTTGGTCTATTTTATAAAAATGATTTGTCAGATAATCTGCATTGACATAACACCTCGAATTTGTTCCAGTAGTTGCCAGCTGCGCAGTTCTCAAAAACATATTGGCAATATGCTGGTTGGTTCCTTCACGCGTATTTTCACTCATTGCAATTTCAAAAATACCCTCACTCGAAAGTCCTTCGAAAGTCTTGTAATAATTGGATGTATCAGTCAGTGAATACATACCATTATTTAAGATTTCATCGATGGCTTTATCGGCTTTGTCTACCGCTTCGAGATCCGGTTGGTTTGAATTGACATCGCTCATTGTGGCCTTCCAAAGGTAAAAATGTGCTAACAATGCATTCACTGCGCCTTTATTGGCTGTAACTTTCGCATTCCCAACAAGTGAATATTGCCAAGGTAGCAGTTCATGTGCCAACAGTGCGTCCTTCTCAATCTGCGCCATAACCTCTTTTTTGGTACTTCGTGCTAATTCCGGAGCAGAAATAGGATCATCGTATTCTTCAGTTACCAAGGGGACATCTCCCCAAACACGTAGCATCATAAAATAAGTGAACGCCCGTAAAAAATAGGCCTCTCCGAGCATCTCATTTTTGAATTTCGTCGGATTGGTCACATCGGTCAGCAAGTCGTCCGCTACCTTAGGAACTCGATTAATAAGGATATTGCTCATCGTAATCGCTTTATAATACTTGGTCCAGTCTCCGAAATTTTCTACGTTGTATTGAAATGTGAAATCTCCGTCTTGAATTCCTTCCAGACCATCGCCATTATACTGGATTGTAAAATAATTCTTGGCAATTGCATCGCCATACATAAAGTATCGAGGACTCGGATTCCAGTTACCAGAATTCATCACATCCCGCACCAAGGCATAGTTACCGGCCATAGCACTTCTCAAATCGCCGGAGCTTTTCCAATACGCACCCGCAAAGGTTGAATTGACAGGTTCTTCCACCAAAAACTTTTTACATGACCCTAGCAAGAAAACCAGCATCAGTAGCACAGCTAGTCTATAGTTTAAAAAAAATCTTTTCATCGTCTTAAAAAGTTAGTTCAAATCCTAATGTATATTTTCTTGGAATAGGATAACCCCCACCGTTATACTCTCCATATGGGTTTACTGCCTCGGCATCAGGCAATTTTTTTGATTTTTGCCAACGGGCTACATTGTCAACTATACCAAAGAATCTCACTTTAGAAATACTCCATTTCTTGCTAATGCGTTCAGGGAGGTTGTAAGAAAAAATAAGATTCTTGAAACGCATATAGGAACCATTTTCTAAAAAGAAAGTCTGTGCAGAGGTATAGTAGTAGCGATAGGTACCGATATCATATTTGGCATATTCGGCTTTATCACCTGGCTGCCTCCAAATATTCAGTTTATCTAAATCCCGTATCGAATAGTAAGTGAAATTTGATACCGCATCTCCGGAAGTGGAATTATTAAATTGATCTGATTCAAAAAGATTTAGTACATCTCTTCCAAAACCATAGGTAAAAAATAAAGTAAGCGAAAAGTCTTTATAGTTAAAGACATTATTCCAACCTCCTGTCCATTTAAAATTGGGATCTCCAATAGCCCTTTTATCCGGATTGATACCACTGTTAAACACGTCTACAAAATAATCGCCATCAACATCTTCAAAATAAAAATCTCCTGGGTTGAACGTTCCATTGGAATTGCGATAACGCTCACCTGTATAGGGGTTAACAGGAATATCATCCAGGGTAGCAAAAACGCCCAAAGTTTTATAGAGATAGAATGCATTGATTGGACTACCTACGGAAAGGATATGTGATTTATCAAATCGATCGCCGTCCATGACCATATCACGGCCACCATTTGGAAGGTTCATAATTCGATTCTTGACATAAGAAATATTTAAATTGGATCGCCAGGTTAATGCGGAGCTACGTGGGAGCACATCAGCTGATAATTGAATATCGACACCTGAATTGCGAATCCCGACAGAATTTGTTTTGGCATAATCATATCCTGAAGTCACCGGGAGCATTACATCAAATAGTCCGTCATAATTTTCCTTATTAAAGACATCGACCATAGCTGTAAATCGTCCTCTATACAATTCCATATCAACGCCTAGATTCCACTGTCTATTACGTTCCCAACTCAGGTTCTTTTGTGCAACACCATTTCTAAAGTTTGGCGTAATAGCCACCTGACCATTATAGGAAGTTGCTCCGGAATTACCCTGATACCCACCATTATTGACATTATAGAGATTATACTGCAAATAGTTACTTGAAGGGAGCGATCCAGTCAATCCATAACTTCCTCTAATTTTAAGTAAGGTGAATGTAGGGTTATTTTTTAGAAAATCTTCTTCAGTTAAAATCCAGCCAACAGATGCCGATGGAAAATATCCCCATTTGTTGTTCTCTCCAAAGCGGGACGAACCATCAGCACGTACAGCACCTGAAAAAAGGTATTTACTATCAAAATCATAGGAAAAGCGACCGAGATAAGATAGCTGTGACCATTTTTGCAAATCGGAGTTGGCACCAATATTATTTTGCAGAAAACCTGTAACCACTTGGATCTGATCCGATACGCCCTGGCTGCCCCAAGCTGATACATTTTGCATTCTATTCTTTTCAGCTTCCTGGCCCAGTAATACATTGAGCGAGTGTTTTCCAAACTGTTTGACGTAGGTTAAAAAGTTCGATATCCTGACCTGGCTATTCTCATAAGAATAAGCTGACGAATAATTACCCGCCCCACTCATCAAGGCTGATGGTCTATTATAAGCCCTGTTGGCCATATCTTTGATATAGGCAGATTGGGAGGTAAAAGTTAACCCAGGTGCAATATTGAAAATCAGATTTAGATTGGTATTCAGATTAGAAGATTCATTATTGTCAAGACTACTATCATAGGTACCCAAAAGATAAGCTTTTTTAGCATCTGAAAGATTAAAAAGTGACGATGGCATACTACCCGCACTCAATGCTATTGGGCTCACATCACTCCCGCTCCCCCGCGCTCGCTTATTATACGAATAGGCAACAATGGGATTGATGGTTAAACGCTCATTGATAGCCTTACTGGACAAATTGAGTCTTCCTGTATAGCGTTTAAACCCGGTTGCTTTAATGATCCCGGCCTCATCGTAATAATTTCCGCTAAAACGATACGAACTAATTGCCGATCCGCCACTAACAGAAAGGTCTGCACTCTTTATCTTTCCTTTTTGGTAGAATAAATCCTGCCAATCTGTATTTCCATTGAATGCAGGGTTTAGCGAATCGGTTAGCATAAAAGGTAGATTTCTAAAATCGTTGGAAGAGAGTTGATTTTTTAGTATCGTCATCTTCTGCTCACGTTCGGTTCTTCCGAGTGTTACTTCACGTAGTTCGGGCCGTTGCGTTAGACCTCCATATCCGGTTAGCATAAAACGGGGATCGCCATTACGCCCTTTTTTCGTCGTAATCATAATCACCCCATTTGCTGCTCTAGACCCATAAATTGCAGCAGCAGAAGCATCTCTGAGCACGTCCACAGATTCGATATCATTCGGATTTAGACCTGCAAGGTAGTTGGTTCCTGTTCCTGTATTCGGACCCACAAATTGTTCTGTAGGCTGCGGAACTCCGTCAATAACATAGAGTGGATTACTAATGACATTGTAATAGTCGTCATTGGAGTAATTCAGGCTAACTGCCGATGTACCACGAACAGCCAATGTTGGCGAAGCACCCGGAGCGCCAGAAAAATTCTGAACGTTGACGCCAGCTAATCTTCCCTGAAGCAACATATCAAAACTGGCAGCTGGAAGATTTTCTAGATCCTTACCTGAAATACTTGATATAGCTGCAGTAGCTTTTTTGCGGGAAGTACTTTGATAACCGATTACCACGGCCTCGTCAAGAATACTTAATGTTTCGACCAAGGTAAAGGTCATTTTACCGGTTGCAGGGATAGGCTGACGCGCCCGCTCGTATCCGATAAAACTCGTCTCCAAGACATCTCCAACTTTACCTGAAATCTTAAAATTCCCCTGATCATCGGTCTGTGTACTATTGGAAGTACTCGTGTTTCTTAAAGTTACTCCGGCTAATTGCTTACCATTCTTATCACGTACGGTACCCGTGATCTGCTGGCCTAGTGCAATTAGTGAAGTTAGAAACACAGATAAAAATAAAACTATCTTTTTCATTTGTGTTTGATTAGGTGCTCTTACTTAGGTTATTCCAAATATAGGAGCTAAACACAGGTCTAATTTTCTTAATTATTACCAGTTTACAGCACTTTTTTAGCAAAAAACAAAACGGGGCGCCATGTAGTCTAGCAAGACTGTTACATTTTGATTGATGGCTTTTTTACACAATTTTATATCTTTAGCTTAAGAAAAACCGATTTACATCGGTAAATCAATTATAGACCCAGGTACTACAATGACGAAACTAAAATGCATCATCCTATTGTTGTTCTTCAATTGTTTTATGGCAGTTGGTCAGGATGCGATCAGAATAAATCACTTACCTTTCATTCAAGGACTGACAGAGCAATCTGTTTCCATTATTTGGACGACAGACAAGCCTGCTACTGGCTGGGTTGAGCTGGCCCCAGATGACTCCAGTCACTTTTACTTTAAGGAAAGACCAAAATATTATGCGGCTGCCTATGGCTTCAAAAAGGTAGGCACTTTACATCAGGTTACATTGACCAATTTAAAACCTGGAACACGCTATAGATATCGTGTGTATAGTCAGGAAGTTCTCAAACATGTTGGAGTCAATGTGCAATATGGAAAAGTAGTGGCCACTGATGTCTATCAAAAGGCACCCCTATTTTTCCAAACCTTTGGCATGGCCAAATCTACCCATTTTACGGTAGTTAATGATATTCACGAACGCAATGAGGTTCTCGATAAGCTATTGGATATCGGCGGTCTAAAGACTAGTGACTTTGTGGTATTCAACGGTGATATGGTTAATAACCTATTAAGTGAAACACAACTATATGAAGGGTTTATGGATACCGCCATTAAAAAGTTCGCCAGCGAAAAACCAATGTTTTATTCAAGAGGCAATCATGAAACACGTGGACCTTTTGCCACTGAATATCCCCAATATTTCCCAACACCAACAGGTAAACTATATTACCAATTTAGGCATGGAAATGCTGGTTTTATCATTTTAGATTGTGGTGAAGATAAACCCGATACCGACATTGAATATAGTGGCATTGTAGATATGGATAACTATAGAAGCGAACAAGCGGCCTGGTTAGCTCAAGCTATTGAAGATCCGTCATTTAAAGATGCCAAATATAAGATCGTAATCTGTCATATGCCCCCTTTTGGTGGATGGCATGGGGAACAAGAGATTTTGGAGAAATTTGTTCCTATCCTCAACAAAGCAGGAACACAGATCATGCTATCAGGACATTTACATAGAAACATCATCAAAAATGCGACAAATACGATACAATTTCCGGTCATTGTAAATTCCAACAATAATGTGCTTCGCGTAGATTTAGACGATGAAAAAGGAATCTTCAAAATTCTCGATCAGCAGGGGAAAACGGTGGACCAAGTGATCATTAACCCGTTAAAATAAAACAACAAATTTGCTCATGAATGAGGACTATACGGCCATAACCGTATGTTGTAAAACTACCATATAGATATTTTAACTCTATTCTTTATAATTAAGCAAATTATGGTAAATTAATCTAAATGAATACAATATCGACTGAATATCTGATGACCTCAGAACTTGACAGGAACGAAAAAATTGCTATCATGGGATTATGGAATAAAGAATATCCCGCAGTTATGGCATATTCCAGCCTATCGACCTTTGAGAACTATTTGGAAAGCTTAGGCCAACCACAACACATCCTTGTCAAACAAAATCAACAAATTGTCGGTTGGTGTTCAAAATTTGATCGCGATACAAAACGCTGGTTTCTTATTATACTTTCAAGTCTTTTACACAAAAAAAGAATAGGTTCCAATCTACTTGACAGATTGAAATCTGAAGAAACGGAGCTTAACGGCTGGGTGATAGACCATCACATGGAGAAAAAAAATAATAATTGCCCGTATAATTCACCGCTAGGTTTCTATATGAAAAATGGTTTTGAAGTCGAACCGAATCAACGTCTTGAGACTTCCAACCTATCAGCAGTAAAAATAAAATGGTCAAGAAGATAGCGCAGGAAATTTACCTGCACTTTCATATGCAAATGCTAATAGCAAATCGTACTTCCGTCAATTTCTAACAAAAAAGCTTCGAAAGAGCAAAGAAAAACGACCCTATGTGCATCTATCAGGGGAACGAGCATTAGCTGAAGAGCCTTTGAACCTGAATAAATTTTGAAAATAATGAATGCAATATACCTTAAACCATGGTCAACTTAAAACCACTCTCTGTTGAAGATGTCTCACCATTTTATGAATGGCTCAATGACGATTTATCTATTAAATATTCCCTCTCTCTTTTTCAGTCACTCCGATCAAAGGATCATATAGACAATTGGTTTTTATCCGTTGTCAACGATTCTAAAAATTTTAATCGTGGAATTTTCCTAAACGATTCGAATAAACTGATTGGGTATGCGGGCATTTGTAATATTTCCAAGCTAAACAGATCCGGAGAGTATTTTATCTTTATAGGGAATCGCCAAGAATGGGGGAAAGGGATAGGCTCTTTAGTTACCAAATTAATCCTAGATATAGGGTTTGGAAATCTAGGGCTCAATAGAATTATGCTTACGGTATCTGAACCGAATTATGCAGCGATAAAAGCATATGAAAACGCAGGATTTCAATTGGAAGGAAGAATGCGTAAAGCCTGTTTTAGGGATAATCAATTTCACGACAAGCTATTGATGTCAATCCTGGAAGATGAATGGCACGATAGAAGAAACCTAGGTATAAAATAAAATCAATCGCTACATATCCCCACACTATTTTGAATAAAACGTTTTTGGATACAACTTCTTAAAAGCGTTGTAGACCGCTTGATGTATTACAGTGGAATGCAATTCATCAGGCATGTAATCAAATACAAAATGATTTTTTTTATTGTTATTAAGTATATCAGATAACGCTATGGCCTCATCATACATTCTCACATCTTCTTCTTTATTGGGCACACCAAGATAAACTTTTATATCTTTTTTCAAATTACCTTGTAGAAACTTCGCTGCTCTTTTCAATAATGACTCCTCGCCCCACCACAAACTTGGGCTTATAATAATATAGTCATCAAATAGTTCGGGTTGTTTTAATAGTATCTCTACGGAAAGAAGCCCCGCCAGTGACTCCCCTATTAAAGTTTGTTTTCCATTCGATTTATAATTGCCACTTATGTAAGGAATCAATTCCTTTTTCATGAAGGTTCTATATTTTTCGGAACCACCATACGAGGGAAAGCTAGCTTTTTGAAAACCTTCCTTTTCTATAAAATCTGTATTTTCAACAGGGAAGGTAAAATCTCTCCTTCGTGTATTTCCACCTATTCCAACAACAATACTTTGAGGGAATCTATCGATCCAGGGTTGTGTACTGAAACGGACAATACCCGCAATATGAAAAAAATCTTCATCAATACCACCATCAAGAACATATACAATTGGATAGCGAACAGAATCATTGGGGTTATAATTGTCGGGAAGATAAATGTTGATCATTCTGTCTTCACCCAAAACTTTTGAATGCAAAATCTCTGACCTCCCCATCAATAAAGGAGTACCATTTTGTGCCAAACAATCTGTATTAAAAAAAAAGAGAATTAAAAGAATGAGCATTCTATTACCAATCATATCCGATATATCGCGCTTACCAACACTGTTTTTTTGAATAATCTTATTTTGAAATCCTTGACTATTCGACATAATATCCCTAAGACCTGCCAACAGTTTTGTTCAACAAATTACCAGCGCAATTTACAATGAAAATTAATATAATTGTTAGTTTTTTATTTTTTGAACATAATTAAATGATTCTTTCACAACGATAACCCCACTCGAACATCTTTCTAACAATGCTGTTGGTCTCAATTTCCAATTGTGAAGATTCAATTCTTAGAATACGTTCTTCATCGTCAAGATCGAAGTTAATTTTATAAGCGGAAAACAGGCTGACAAGAGTTGCAACAATTCGCTGTGCATCCTTCATTCGATAAACATTGGTTTTAAATATTTCGACTCGTTTCATTAGATCTGATTAAGTTCCATTCAAGAAATACGGTGTTAATCCTATTCCATTTACTCATTCTAAACTACAATACAGCGCGTACAACAGCTACAAAGTTTAGATAAATACAGTAAAAAACTCGGTAAGTATGGTAAATTAAACGGTAAACACCAGGCTACTATTTAATAACTGAATTATAACCATTCATAAATCCCTGAATAAGTTCAGGAAGATTCAATAATAAAAATACGCAAATGACAATAGCAATAATGGCATAAAAAAACCACGACGAACTTTTCTTTTTCATAATAAGCTATTTAAGAATAATCAATTTAAAAATATAGGCTTCATAAAGATGGAAATTGCGCTAGAGCGCTGCAAAACAGAACAGACACAATAATATACCTTCTTGATTTTCAATATAACTCAATATACGAAATTAATCTATATAACAATAAAGTAATTTAAAAATTATATTTTTCAAAAAATAAAAACAGTCACTTCAAATAAGAAAGTTAATGTTACAAAATAGAATCTTTGTAATCCATGTATAGTCGAACCTTATCTTGTCGCATATTGTGTAGGATACTGGGCTTAATAGCGCGATTGATTGAAGATTTATATTCTACTATAGTGTCCCCAATATTGGCCTGGGAATCTTTGGTTTTCACGCTGGTAAAGATGGTTATCAATCCTACTATAGTTAAAATTACCAATGAATTAAAGAAGTGTATCATAAATAAAGATTGAATAGTTTATCAATCCAATTTCAAAAAATAAACTTTAAAAAACCAAAAGTTTTCGGTGAAAGAACAATTTCCATCGGTAAACAACAGACTTTTATCTATAAACCGACCAACTCTTGCCATAAACAATTACACAAGAGAATTCCATACTAAACTTTCTGTCATATATTTTTTTACAAACAGATTTTCAGAGGCTCTTGACCATACTAAAAAACAGCGCGTTATCACCTACGCTAAGTTCGCGGTCCAATATTAAGTTTTCTTTAATTTTGATGCTTCCTATTTAGTCTGACTACTCAATTTCGTAAATATGTCCCATGAAAAGAATAGGAACATTCATTTTGACAACGTGCATGTTTGCAACCTCGCAGCTCACGTTCAGTCAAAACAATATACAAAATAGAATTAGTTCTTTTTGGAAAGCAATAAAGTTGGACTACCAAATGGCTGGACACTAACCTCTGTTGGGAAACAAATAGAACTCGAAGACTTACCGCTGAACTTAGTTATCAATCATCATAAAAAGCTGGCAGCTGTCAGCAATAGTATCGGATTTACTGCTTGCCATTGATCAGTATCCTAACTACTCTCCCTTTTTGAGAATCCCCCGAGCAACTCCAGCATCGATCAATTTTTCTGCATATTCCCACAATACTGCTGAGCCATCCTTGATGACAGATTTTTTTGCATAAACCTTTTCATAATTTACACCAGGTTCATTCCAGGTTCCACCATTATTGGAACTATTCTGTAAAAGTGGTTCCAATCGATCCATCGCTCGTGCGAACTGTGCTTCTGGCGTTTGGCCAGCTTCAAATTCTTCCCAGATCGCAATGAGTTCCTCTGCTTGCTGCCCAGGCAAAATTCCAAAAATCCGCTGAGCTGCCAAACGCTCCGCACCTGTATTGGTATGATTTTTTTCTGTATCATAGATAAAAGTATCACCTGCATCAATTTCGACGATATCGTGTATCAATACCATTTTGACTACCTTCAATAAATCCACTGATTGATTTGCGTGTTCTGAAAGTACAATAGCCATGAGGGCAAGATGCCAACTATGTTCAGCGTCATTTTCGGGACGGTCACTATTGAAAAGTTTTGTCCTGCGCTGGATATATTTAATCTTATCGATCTCCTTAATAAACTCGATCTGTTGTAATAATTTGTCTGAAAGCATCATCCTGAATCACTAATACAATTGAATAATATATAAAATTACTCTTTTTGAGCCACAGCCTACTTGTCATTTGGGAAATTCATTCAAACCATATATTATTGACACCCATCGGACAATGTAAACTACCGAAATAATCGCAACATTTATTAAATTTGATTGACATCAAATCCCATTGTGATTTATGAAAAAAATAGGCTTTTTATCTTTTGGCCATTGGTCCAAGCATCCCGCATATAGTACGCAGACCGCAAGCGATACTTTATTGCAATCCATCGATCTAGCAGTAGCTGCTGAAGAAATAGGCATAGATGGTGCATATTTCCGTGTACACCATTTTGTGAATCAGCTAGCATCTCCCTTTCCTCTATTATCGGCCATTGGAGCCAAAACCTCCAAAATTGAGATCGGCACCGGCGTCATCGATATGCGCTATGAAAACCCCCTTTATATGGTGGAAGACGCAGGAGCTGCAGATCTAATCTCCGGGGGCAGATTGCAGCTCGGCATCAGCAGAGGATCGCCTGAACAAGTAATAGATGGTTGGCGTTACTTTGGTTACAATATCAACGAGGGCGAAACAGATGCTGATATGGGAAGGCAAAAAGCATTGGAATTTTTAGAAAAACTTAAAGGAATTGGTTTCGCTGAACCAAATCCCTATCCAATGTTTCCAAACCCGCCCGGTTTGCTGAGACTCGAACCCCATTCGGAAGGGTTACGTGATCGTATCTGGTGGGGAGCAGCATCGAATGCCACGGCTGTATGGGCTGCTCAAAACAGGATGCACCTGCAAAGTTCCACTTTGAAATATGATGAAAATGGCAAACCTTTTCATATTCAGCAGGCCGAACAAATACGTTTATACAAAGAGGCCTGGAAGGAAGCAGGGCACCCTGGTGAACCCCGCGTTTCGGTCAGTCGATCCATATTCGCTCTGGTCGATGATTTAGATCGTTATTACTTCGGGCAAGAGGCTGACAAAACAGATAAAATTGGGGTAATAGAATCGGACAAGCGGACGATTTTTGGGCGAAGTTATGCCGCAGAACCAGATCAACTCGTGAAAGAACTAGCGCAAGATGAAGCAATACAGGAAGCAGACACGCTATTATTGACCGTTCCAAATACGCTAGGGGTCGACTACAATGTCCACATTCTTTCAGCCATTTTGGAACACGTAGCTCCCGAACTTGGTTGGCGTTAACTCCACTCTCGTATGATAAAGAACATTCGCTACAAAACAAAAATTGCAGTCATTGGTGCGGGTCAGGCTGGACTTTCTGCTGCTTATCATTTGAAGAAGCTCGGACTTAAAATCGGGCCGGATTTTATCATCTTGGATGAAGCCTCTGCACCAGGAGGAGCCTGGCAATTTCGCTGGGACTCCCTTACCTTAAGTACAGTCAATAAAATACACGATTTGCCCGGCATGTCGTTTGAGGAGACTTTATCAACAAAAGGGGCGGAAGTTCAGGCAAACACCGCTGTTCCCCATTATTTTAAACTTTATGAAGAAAAATTTGGACTTCAAGTATATCGACCAGCTAAAGTAGAAAAAGTCTACTTGTACCAAGATCGCTTTCATATCGATACGGCAGAAACTCTTTTCTCAGCACTCGGTATTATCAACGCCACCGGAACATGGGAAAACCCCTATATTCCTACCTATCCAGGTGCAGAATTATTTCGTGGCGAGCAACTTCACACAAAGGATTTTAAAACTGCAGAGTATTTTCGTGGCAAACATGTTATTGTTGTTGGAGCCGGTATTTCTGCCATACAGCTATTGGACCAAATCTCGAAGGTTACAACGACAACCTGGGTAACACGACGACCACCTTTATTCAGAGAGGGGCCATTTGATGACATGGCTGGGCATAATGCTGTTGCTATGGTAGAGGAACGTGTACGGTTGGGGCTTTCACCTTTGTCTGTCGTTTCCGTTACGGGCCTCCCCTATTCTACAAAAATCCAGGAGATGGAAAAACGGGGTGTCCTTCAACGTTTTCCAATGTTTCAAGAAATAACAGAAAAGGGGATCAAATGGGCCGATGGAACAGAACAACAAGCAGATGTTATACTTTGGAATACAGGCTTTAAAAGTTCATTGCGCCATCTAGACGCTGTGCTGCCAAAAGAAAAACAGGGCGGCATTCAAATGGCAGGAAGACTAGCGACTATGGTCGCTAAAGAACCAAGAATTCACCTCGTGGGTTATGGTCCATCAGCATCGACAATCGGTGCAAACCGTGCAGGTAGCGCCGCAGCTAGAGAACTTCTAAAAACGCTTTCAGCTGCCGACCTGAACACAAATACATTTAGTGGGATCCAACTATAATGGTAGTTTCAATTTTGAGTACAATAACAAAAAGTCAATTTATTTTATACGCTATTTAACAACAGTACGAATCTTAAAAATTATAACCACTATTGTCAGAGTTCACTGAAACAAAGGTATACGACAGACGATCAATAATACGCACCAGCACAGCTTAATTGATATGAGACATTTCAAACAGCCATTCCGTACAAAAATAATAAACCAGAGCTGGAAATTGTTGCTGGGACTATTCGCCGTTGCATTCTTTAGTTGTAACTCGCACAACAAGCATGTGCAATTACCGGATTCTTTTCTAGTCTACCAGGAAATCGATAGCCTAAAAACTTCGAATTACAACCTGATAGAACAAGATTGTTCTTTTATAGCAAATAAGCGTTATAGATTTTCCGTCTTTAAAAACGACTCAGCGTGTTTCTTTCAGGTCGAAAAGCTGCAAAATAATCAATGGCACCTCATTATGCGAGATATGGATTATAAGACCAATAATTCAGGATTATCGTTTACCGATCAAAACAAAGACGGTTTTGAAGATATTGTATGGAACAAGAAGTGGCAAGAACATGCCTATTTGTTTAATCCAAAGGTTGAAAATTTTATTGAGATAGGTGAATACCACAACAGCAAACCACTTAAAATCAAAGGGAAAACCGCGTTTTATAAGCATAGTTTTCCCATTCAGTATTTTTGGAACGAAGAGAAATCCAGGAACTCTATTTGCGGAGAAATCATCGAAACACATTCAGAACTCTTTGCGATTGATGAAAATTATCAGAAAATCAGCATTGCAACATTGGATAATTTCGACAGTTATGATTATCCCTCGGTTGACAGTTGCGTGCAGGCTATTAAATGTTATACCCCTCCCTACAGGGGACGTTACAGCAAAATAAGCATTTGGAATGTTGGGACAGCAGTGGATTCGGTCGTTTTAAAAAGTGACCTGAGTCATTACAACCCTTCGTTGGATTCAAATTGGATTGCCAATTATTGGCAAAATAATTATGTTAAATTACTGGAACATGCACAATTATTTCAGGTGAGAAGAGAAAATCCCCTTTCTTATTTCAAATAAATCGGATTACATGCGTAGACTTTAGATATACCATGATATTACAAATCCGCTAATGAAAATCTTAGGGCAACTCCATCTTATAATAGATTTTTCAGTATATTTAAACGTACAACAGGTCGTAATCAAAAGCCAACAAAGTTAATTGATGAATTCTCAAATTATCAGCCCTGATACATCCATTACATTATTCGTAAAGGCGATCCTGGTATTTGAAAGTCAGAAAAATGATCGCGTAAACTTACCTTTTTATGCTGATGGTTACCCTGGTCTATTGTTTCAACGATGCTATGGTGATTTTACAATCAAGCCCCATGATAAAAAGATGCCGACGATTTTTCTCTATGGTCAGACAATAAAACCGATTTCAATAGATGTAACAGGGCCTTTTCAGATTATCGTTTTTCAATTTTACCCATTTGTATTACGCCGATTTTGGGGTATCTCGCCCGAAAGCATAAACGACGACTGCTATGATCTAGATGCTCCTTCAAATAGAGCCTTCCACCAACTAAGCAGTACATTATTCTCATCTTCAAATGCTGAAAACAGCATCCAACTATTAACACAATCGCTCCTCAGCTTTTTCGATAGCAAGAAATATAACATAGATTTTTCGATTCAGCGAGCAATTCTCGAAATCATCAAAAAAAAGGGCCAAATCATTATTAAGGAAATTGCAAAAAAAGAAGCATTGAACATCCGAACTTTTGAAAGAAGGTTTTTCAAGGAAACTGGGGTGTCCGCTAAACAATTCGCTAAAATGGTACAGTTTCAGGCCGCTTTGAAACAGCTTAATAGCAAAGATTTCCAAAAGCTAACGGAAATTGTTTATGAAAATGGGTTCTCCGACCAATCGCACTTTATTCGTGTCTTTAAGACTTTCACAGGAACAACGCCAACATCATTTAACAAAAAGTAGGTTACTGTCGTTTTTATTCTATATTGACTCACTGTTTATCACAACTTTTGTATTGTCTAAGGGCGAGCTCAACGAAAGTGTGTAATTTCTTAAAGCCTCAACTTCTTCGAAAGATTTGCTATAAGAAAACAATGCTTTGATAAATTAGAGCTCCTAGAGAATTAGGTTCAGTAAAACATTGTACATCAAAAAAAATATAGACATGAAATCGCAAGACATCATTTTAGCGCTGGCAACAATATTTTCGGCTATCATATCAGGCTTGTTTTTTTCGTATACCTTTTCGGTCAATTTGGGTCTACATAAACTCAACGATAAAGCCTTTTTGATGGCCATGCAAAATATCAATAAAGAAATACTAAACTCAGCTTTTTACTGCTGTTTTCTAGGTGCACCAATTTTGTTATTCATGGCTACCATATTATTTTTTGATCTGTATTCGCCAAAATTTTATCTAACCCTAGCAGCATGCCTAAGCTATATTATTGGTGTATTTGTGGTTACAGGCACGCAAAATGTACCCTTAAATAATCAATTAGCCTCGATAGACCTATTGATATCTTCAGAAAAATCGTTAAGACTTGCACGTGACGCTTTTGAAAAACCCTGGGTATTTTGGAATAACATCCGAACTTGCTCTTCTTTACTTACACTCACTTGTTTAGTTATTAACTTGGTCTTTTTTAAATCAAAAAATTGATCATAACATTGGGCTAATCGTATAAGATCAAATCTTTATAACCAGTTTACTGACATTTCCGCCGAAATAAAACTCGCGTTTATCATTTACCTATCTCTTATAGACGAAAAAAAGCCCACGGCATGCGAATTTAAATTCATTCCCCCCGAATTTAAATCAAGTACTAAAACCTCTTCCTCAATACTTTACTTTTATAAAAATTGATCAACGGATGTTATTGAATGTGAGCTTAAATTATCATGAAGGCATGTATATTGATGGTTCAAAGAAATCTTCACGAAACTGCCAAAACATAAATGAGCAGAAGTTGTCTATCAATAAAAAGAGTCTTTACAATTAAAAAAGGAGCATAGCAGTATGAAGTACGTTATGCTCAAAATAATATACAATTAATGAGATTTTTCCCAATGAAAACAAAACACTTACTTTCGACATCATTGTTAATATCTTCAGCCATGGCGCTGTTCACATCTTGCAATGGCAGTTC
This sequence comes from Sphingobacterium sp. HSC-15S19, assembly GCF_050433745.1. NCBI lineage: Bacteria > Pseudomonadati > Bacteroidota > Sphingobacteriia > Sphingobacteriales > Sphingobacteriaceae > Sphingobacterium > Sphingobacterium sp. HSC-15S19. Next base: position 17,978 of record NZ_JBNPWQ010000048.1, on the reverse strand, counting down.
TGTTGATACGGTAAAAGCTATCGAATCAAACTATGACAATCAAAACAAAACCATTACATTAACAGGTGAATTTGATGCACCATCCTTTACATTCTCATCAGGTAAATCAAAAACTATGGCCATGAATTTCGTAGTTAAATCCCATGCATTTAGTTCTGAAAAATTCACTGCATTCAGCGTTATATTACCTGTAGGAACAGAAAAAAACAATGTTTTATTTGAAATTCCCGCAGATCAGAAAAATTATACGCTTAAGAACTTTTATGTATTTGACGATAAGGGAGAAAAAATCAATCTAGATTCCCATACAACCTTCAAGATGAAGGGAACTGTTCACTACAGTGAAATGGAAAAACCTGAAACTGAACGGGAAAAAGATAATTTTTCCTATAAAATAACCGATGTAAGCTTTGTAAAAGACTAAAATTAACAACAATTGATAGCATAAGAAATAAAAAAGCCAGATTTCAAAACCTGGCTTCAAAAATAAACATATGATGATTAGTAAATGGTAAGTCCGTAGGTACAACTTAGTAAATAGTTTGATTTATTCAAAAATGCCTCTACCCGCCCTGACAACCTGCGCACATGTACCTATTATTTCAATTGAACGCCACGGACATGCCTGAATAATGAGCAACCAATATTCTCTTCACGTTATCGGCCTTCTCAACATTAAATATATACTAGGTGCGCCAAGACAGCACGCAACAACATGCCCGCAAACGTTCAATTTATAATCAAATATAGAAATAAAAACTAATATAATTAGTTTTTATTTCTATATTTTTTAGCAAAATCATAAAGAATTGATACGGAGAACTTTCAATTTAATAGCGGGCGATTGGATTAATTTATCGCACCTATAGCCTAAACAAAACGGTCCACCTATAAACGTTGATATGAAAAGACGAACCATCAAAACGATCATATGCTGAGTTAGGCTGCCCCTAAAGCGAACGGCTAATATCTACAACATTAAAAATTTGGTCAACATCATCTAGACTTACTTCAAAATCCGGGTATCTTGTTTTATCAGTATTTAGCGAACGAAGGGTAAGAATTCCGTTATTGACATCATGATGAGCAATTTCTTTGATAATGACTCCTTCATATTTATGTACAACAACCCAATAACGATATTTGTGGGTATGAAATTTTGATTGCCATAACTCCCTTTTAATCAAACGTCCCGTCACAATATCGCCGTCCAATACACTTGCATCGGTTCCATCGGTCATACTATCACCACTAACTTCAAAAGAACGATAGGCACCTTTATGGAACTCATTGACCGTAATAAAATGTGCCGGTAAATCGTCCATATATTCAGCATCAGAAAAGCCTGACAAATACCCCGCTTTAGCTTTCTCTGTCACAAGTTTTGTCTGCATCAAATATCGTCCTGGGGAAACTTCAAAAAATATATTATTCTTATTTTCGTCAATAAACTTGACGTCCTCCGAAAAATACCCTATTGACTTACCGTTACCAATACTAAGCATTGCTATCGTGTCGGGGTGCATTAAAGGAGTTATCTCCACTCTTTCACCTTTTCCATACACCAACCAGTCATACTGAACCTGAGGAAAAGCCGCTTGAATACGTGTTTTCATCGTAAGTCCAATAGGATACTCTCCTTTTTTAATACGCGAGTACACCTGTTCGCGTACACCCAATAAAGACGCGAATTCACGGTTAGTAACGCGCATCTCCAAGCGTAAAACTTCAAAGTTATTATTTGGATAAGTTTCCATAGTCGATCGGGTATTTAACAAATGTTACACAAATATATAACAATCTGACACTAAGTTACACAACTTATTAAACCTAAACAAACAGACAATCAAAATAAAACAATAAAAACCTAATTACCAATACATTATAGTTAAACAAATAAGTTTATATTTCCATATAAAAAGTAAAAATATGCTTCAAATAATCTTGTATGATTAACAAATTTGTTTAACTTTGTTTAACACCAATAGACTATTAAATTCATAGAATAGACGAACAGGGTAGTAAGTAAATTAGCTATTCACTGGATTTGCAATTAGCGAGACTAAAATCAGTTCATACTTAAAGATAAAAAGAAAATGGAACAGCTCATGACACAACATCCCAGACAGCACATTGTTTACGCAGTAGATTATCATCAACGACAAAAGCACAACAGTAATTTAAGAAAAGAAGAAAGCAGTACAATAACCGACAAAAATAGCTCACAGGGTATGAACTCACTATATCATTCATTCATCATGAGTTTCTTGAAAGAAAATCATCCTGAAATATTAAAATCCATCGATAAGATATATGAATCTGACCTTTCCAAGATCAGTCAAGTAATTGACTGTTATTGTCAATTTGTGGGTATACCTTCTCAACAGATTATGGGTGAATATATCAATTATAAGGATATTCAGCATCGTTACAAAGCTATCGCCGTTGTTCTACGTATTTTTCAGCCGGAAAAATTAGATAATCTGAAAACAAAAGTAAAAAGTAGCATATATAAGGAACTTGGCCCTTATTTAAAAATAAATAATGACACGTTACAGAAATCTATCATCTGTGCTTGCAATCAATTTGACCTCTATCGTGATTTCAAAAAGGAAATTAAACAGATTGCCAATTATTACCTTATTGACAGGCATTTCGATGGGGTTTAGTATTATTTGTACAATCACACCAGCTCTGCTAATTCGGCAATTCTGCCCGGTTCCAAAAATATAGTCCTTGAATTTTAAATACTCAAGGACTATTTTGTGCTTCTTATCTGAACTTCATTAAGAATAATAGTAACATTTTTTAATCGGAAACTACCAAGACTCAACAAACTTACGTTTCTTTACCCACCAAATAATCAAACCGACCAATACACTGCCACCCATTAAAAAATAAAGAAGGCTTGACACCGCTGGTTTTGAAACCTCTTTTGATTGTGCTTTGCGTAGTTCCATTTTCGTTTCAATTTGCTGACGACTTTTTACCTTCTGAGCTTTCCAATTGGTATCGAACCTACTCTCAAGCTGCAGCTTTTCAGAATAATGTTCCTTTTTCGTATAGACTTTTCCCTTACGTAGCTGAACAGCACCATCCTGCATAATTTGGATCCCTTCACCTTCAATTTGCATCACATATTCATCTGTTACCAAAACCTCTTTATCTGATCGAACAATTTGTATATGTTCCGTGTTCTGTGCTATAGTAGCATAATTGGTATTTTTCTCGTTGACACCAAACTCTTGTGACCCCTTGGTTTTCTCAACTTTTCTAAACAAACCGCAGCTGCTAACCAGTAGCAGCATTGCGATTATCTGTAGTGTATTCTTCATTTTTAACTCACTTTAATTCAACCTGTAACCTATTATAAAGTTTCATGAGATCATCATATTTCACTTGCAAATCCGTTAAGGTTTTAGCGCAAGACGTACGTTCGTCATTTGCTAAACGTAACCCTTCATTAAGATCTTCAATGATCGTCCGTAATTGCTCAATATCTTTCTCTAATCTATTGGCATATCCTTCCCATTTTTCAATTACCTTTCCGGCATTCTCAACATTTGTTGCCTCCACTTCGGCTTGCTGCTTGGGCCTTCCAACATAATACCCCCCTACAGCTGTCACTACAGGGATAATCAATTTCTCCAAAATCTCAAGTAATTCCATTATAACTTCCTTTTGTTAACGGTTTAAATTTTTCCCAGGGAAACTGTATCCCCGGATCCTCCTTTCTTCCAGGCGAAATATCCGAATGTCCCAAAATCTCCCGAATTGAATAAGTACGGACAATTGTTTTACAAACAGCTATCGCCACATTGATCTGTTTTTCGGTGTAGCTCTCCGTACCTTTATTTTGCAATTCAATTCCAATGCTACAATTATTCAAATCTCTTTGACCGGCCCAAGTACTAAGGCCCGCATGCCAACATTTAATATTAAAATGGGCCAATTGCGTTATAACACCAACACGGCTGATATGAAGATGGGCAGAGACCTTGCTCCGGGAATCAGTCATCCAATCAATTGCACTCGTTGCATTGGATGCACCATCGTAGTGCATAATAATATAAACGGGTTTAATAATTCCACCTTTGTTTGGTGTATCTCTATAAGAAACACCGATCAATTTGTTTTCTTTAATTTCCATATCCGAACTTTTTTTATGACTTAACCTTTTTCTATGCTAAAAAAATTGCCATTGTGTATTAAAAAAGGGAAACACATTTTATCAATCGTCATTTAGCTTCTATTTTTATACAAAGTTAAGTGTGATCCTCTGTCGCAGAACGGACTATTAGCTGGATGTAAGCGGTAGGTTACAGATACCGAATATTACACAAAATTTTCTTCGGTGTACGCGTTCACCAAAAGTGATTTTAACAGGACCAACTCTTCATATCACCCTCAAAAGCAAACAATAACACAACAAAATATTACTGAAATTTATGAGGGAACATGTTACCAAGACCGTGATATCATTGTCAAGTCATATCACAACAGATCTCACATCATTGACGAGGCATCAAACATTTCCTGTACTGCTTTGTTGTTTGTTTGTTATAGCATAGGATGAGTTATACCGTGAAGGCTAGGAAGTTGGTTCGCCTAGCCTTTTTTGACGAATAAAAACAACATATCTGACTGATCCGCCCATCGTAATGACATAATCATTTTTTACAGAGGTTTCAATTTACACTATATTGCTTCTATGCAGATTATGGTGAGAATACATCTTTTTTTTGTAAGTTAGCTGGTATGGACGACCCTCATTTTTTAAATTGCGATCAAGAACCCATTCATCGCTGTGGTTATGTACAAAATTATGGTTGTCTTATTGTATTTGACAAATCCCATCACTGTATTGGTTGGAGCGAAAATTACGAAAAAACAGGATTTCCTGCACATAGTATATATCAGGGGCTTCTCCTTTCAAAATTTATCAGTGATCTTAATTTGTCTCATCCGATCGATTTAGATCAGATCTTACAGGATAAAGTAGAAATTTTCAAACACAGATATGTCTCAGATGTCCATTTGAATGGTACGGCACATTACCTGAGTATTTATCCTTTTGACGATAAGATCTATATCGAGATAGAAAGGCATCAATCACAATCGCATCAATTCAAGAATATCTACCACTATGCCCAACATATAAACGCAAGTAGGGATATCTGGAAAGCATTAGCCGAAAATATCTATACAGTAACAGGATACGACCGTGTCATGATCTATAAATTTTCGAAAAACGGCGACGGAAAAATCATAGCCGAACATGTTGTTGGAGGACTAGACCCTTTATTGGGCTATCGTTATCCCGAATTTGACATTCCGCAACAAGCACGTTTGCTTTACACGAAGATCTTTGCGCGTGTCACCCCTGATACAGATGCTATACCGATCCCAATCCTTGGTGTTCAACCCGAGCAACTCGACTTATCAATGACAGGAATACGTGCCATGTCAACCATTCACCTGCAATACCTTCGCAATGCACATGTCCGTGCGAGCGGGAGTTTCTCGATTATTGTTAACGGCAAATTATGGGGACTAGTCGCCTGTCAAAATAGAACACCAAAAACCATTGATTTGGCACAAAGACATCTCTCCGTATTTATTGTCCAATATGCCGTAAACAACTTTCTGGCAAATAAACAAATTGCAGATAACAACTTTAAGCTAAAAACAAAAAGTATAGAATTTGAGATCAGACAGCGTCTTTTCACAAAACACGACCTCTACAATGTAATCGGAAGTTTAGGTTCAAGTTTAATGAACATTTTAAAGGCAGATGGCATTGCCTTCAAAAGCCGTGATAAATGGCATCTTGTAGGCAAAACGCCCAACCAGGATACAATTCAACAAGTAGATAACAATCTGATTAACAATAATTACAGCGAGTTATTCTGGCAATCTGATTTTACAGGGCCCCAGGAAGGTAACCAAACGCCTTTTCATTTTCCTGGCATCGCAAAAATAGACTTGGAGAGCAAGCTGGATTTTAAGATTTACTTTTTTAGAGAGGAATTGAAAATTGAAGAAATTTGGGCAGGGCAACCTAAAAAAGAACTTATTTACGACCCTAGCAAGCCCATAAACTTCCCCTCCCCACGCACATCGTTCGAGGCCTGGAAAAAGACTGTCAGTGGCACCGCACCTAAATGGAAAGAACGAGAAACCAATTTTTTAAAAAACTTAAGCATCATTATTCAAGAGGCCTGCTTAAAAAAAATAACAGAGATTCAAGCACTCAATGAGAAATTGATAGAGATCAACAATGTCCTTGAAACCTTTAGTTATACACTGAGTCACGATCTAAAAAATCCTTTAGCAGCCTTACAAATGACAGCCCAAATGATTCGTGATCGACCTGGACTGAGCCAGGAGTTTCTAGGAAAAGCTGGTAAAAACATGATGGAAGCCATTCAGCTCATGAACAATATGCTCGATAAAACCGCTGATTTTGCCCGTACAAAAAGTTACAATTTTGAATATGAGCCTGTCTATCCCGAGCGCTTTATTCAAAACATTATCGACGACTGCAAAGTCAGGTATAATATTAATCAATTGCATTTTCAAAAAGGCAAAATACTACCTATTGATGGTGAGAAAACATTGATTTATCAATTGTTTCTAAACCTTTTAGGAAATGCCATAAAATACAGCAGCAACAAGGAAGCTCCTATGATTGGTATTGATAGTGAAGATCATGGACACATCGTTGTTTATAAAATCTGGGACAATGGTATTGGAATTTCTTCAGAAGATACTGAAAGGATTTTCGAAATTTTCCATCGCCTACCAAATGCGGTCCAATTTGACGGTTCGGGAGTTGGATTGTCCATCGTCAAAAGAATCGTGGAAAGACTACATGCAAAAATCACCGTAGATAGTAGATTGAATGAAGGTACCATTTTTCACATTCATTTTCCTACGAATAGTCAAACCCTGCAGACAATACCATCGACAGTACCATCACAAATCTAGTTGACATAAATCCTACGATTTTTTATTAAATTCGTAGGAGAGAAATCTAAATTCAATAGATTATATGTTACAACCAAAAATGAGATTGATTGACATCGTCATTTAACTTTACATGCGTGAATCTTGATTTATAATACAATGAACAAGTTTGCTTTATTAGTTGGAAACGACATTAATAATATTTCACCAGGAATAAGCTGGAGTGATTTACTACACAACATCAAAGAAAAGTATAAAGTCAGCTCATTAGAAAATGGACAAAAACCTTTTCCTATGTTGTATGAGGAAATATTCCTTAACGCAATTCGAGAAAAACATATTAATGAAAGAGAACTCAAAACCTATATATCGGATTGCGTCTCTCAAATCAATCAAAACGAAATACACCAATTAATTCGGGATCTTTCGATCGAAAACATAATCACCACTAACTATGAATTCAGCTTAGAAGGAGAAATCGCCACAGCAAATACCGGCTTAATCCGTGAAACGACCTACAGTGTATTTCGTAAACACCAAATCGGCAACACGAGCTATTGGCATATACACGGTGACTGCCTAAATCCATCTTCCATTAATCTAGGTTATGAACATTACTGTGGCCAATTGCAAAAAATGAGGGATTATGTGGTTAATGGGACAAATTATAATTCGCAAACGGTCTACAAGGCTGCACTAATTAAAAGATTAAGCCGAAAAAAGGATACTAAACTCCAATCCTGGATTGATTTATTTTTCACGCAGGATATCCACATTCTAGGTCTATCGCTTGATTTTGTAGAAATAGACCTTTGGTGGCTGCTAACCTATCGCGCCAGAAATAAGTATTATAGACGAAGCGCATTTATTGAAAATCAACTCTTTTATTATACAACTAAAAAATGGTATGCACTCTCCAAAGATAAAATGCAATTACTTCAAGCAAACGATGTTGAAATTGTCATTATTGACGAAACCAATAAAACTAAATACTACAAGAAAGTCCTCGCAGGCATAAAAAATAGATATAAGCTACCCAGCAAAATATTAAGTTGAACCATACAGCAATTCATAGATTTTCAGCTTGTTATCATGTCATTAATAGAAAAAGAATTTCGCGCTGCCAAACTAAACAAATTTACATTAAGCATTGAAAACTTTCTGAATAGTCTATTCTTGAGGAAAACAAAGTTTATACTTACCAAACCCTTTTCAGCAATAAAATTGAAAAGTGAAATTAGCCATGTAGTTTATTTAAACTGGATGGTGCCTCTCGCCAGAATTCAACAATTCGTCCCCCCAGGAATTACCCTCGATCCTGTCGGTAACCATGTTTTATTTTCAGTGCTAACTTACCGCCATGGCCATTTCGGCCCTGCAAAACTATATCATTTAAAATCCTTATATGGGTCACCTCTACAGAGTAATTGGAGACTTTACATCAGTCAAACCCAAGAGCAATTTAAAGCGCCTACAGTCCTATTTCTCGCAAATGTAATGAGTAGCCAGATCTATTGCATCGGTAGTTGTTTATTCAGTAGCATGATGTATACACATCAACCTTTGGCTTTCCAACATGACCATATCGGCGTTCAAACTCACACCAAAATAATCCCCGGGAGAAGCAATGCACCAGACTTGGAGGTTGTTTGCCAACCCTGTGATCAGTGGAATATTCCAAGTCAATTTCTCCATCTGTCGAAAGATTTCAATCAACTCCTGAATAAAATAATTATTCAAGACCAAGCCTTAACTCCACTGAACAATGGTCTATTCCGACAGGCGAATATTGCGTTAAAATTCGATCCAAAAGACATAAGACCTTTAAAAATTGATTTCTTTAGAAGCGAAACATTAGCTGATATTGTTCAGCATGAAAAGTGTTTTGCTTTCGAAATACCGGCGGTTTCATTTTTTATGAATCACGAAAAAACAATAAAATTATGAACTTTATCGATTTTAGTATAGCTGTATTGCTCGCAAACGCGATGCCCCATTTTATTTTTGGAATAACAAAAGTTCGCTTCTTAGGGCTTTTTGGTTATACGGCAACAGCAAATATTTGCTATGCACTATGCCAATGTATAGTCGGAATCGGTCTGTTTCATCACAAATACGGGTTAGATAAACTTTTTAGCAATGGTTTTGCACTTGGCAGCACATTAGTTCTGATACTTTATTTTATTTTCGGTAGCTTACTGCTTGTGAAGTTCCAGAAAAAATAAATATTCTTTTTCTGGAAACTCCCTTTGTTACTCCATACTGCTTAAGGTGATTTAAGGTTGTTAATCCGCCGATGGATGGCTAAAAAATTCCAACATAGCAGATAAAGCAGTAGCCGAATGCATGCGATCACTATTTTCCAATGTATCCTGTGTTGCTTCTGCCCCCCTTCTTATCATGTCTTTTTCAAAATAAGATAATGCTTCCAGCAAAGATTCATGTTTCCCATTTGTCAGGCATTCAGCCAACTCGAAGGCATCCTGCATTGCTACATTCGCCCCCTCCCCAGCAAATGGTGGCATACGATGAGCTGCATCTCCGATCATTGTAAGGTTAGTCTGTGTTTCCCAGTGTTGATCAAGAGCAAAATAATATTGGGGACGGGGTATAAACTGAACATTGTCATTCACAAAAAATTCATCCCAAACCGTGGTCCATCCAGGGAAATGATCTTTAAGCCACTGCGATACTTGCTTATTGTCCTTAAAATCAATTCTAGCCTTATTATAATCTTCTTCTAGCATCTTTGTACTTGCAACAAACATCATTGAACCGTCACCTTTTGTACCATATCCAATAAATTGTTCCGATCCAAAAGCCATCACTTTACCACCGTTCGCCAATTTAAAAAGATGAGGAGCATTCTTTTCAGCATCATAGATATTTCCCTCAACCAATGTAATTCCCGAATATATAGGCGTTAGATTACTTAAGTAAGGACGTACTCTTGAATTTGCTCCATCTGCTGCGATCACCAGATCGGCATATGCATCCACTGCATGTTTAAAATGCAACAACCAACCTTCACCATATCTTTCCATTGCAACGAATTGACTATCCCAAACAACGGTATGCGATTCTAAAGCATTCAATAAGATATCTCGCAAAGGGGCTCGGTCTATTTCCGGTCGATTTTCGGCGACTGACTGCTCTTCATCATGGTCATCAAATTTTACGATGAGATCCTGATCAACGATACGCAGCTTACTCGCAGTCGGTCGATGATATTTATAGAACTCTTCCATTAATCCTGCGCGTTTCATCGCTTCAAGTCCCGTCCCTTCATGAAGATCCAAAGTAGAGCCCTGTACACGAACTTCAGGATTTAAATCCCGCTCATAAACAGATACATCAGCCCCCTTTAACTGTAATAATCGAGCTAACGTAAGGCCTCCAATTCCACCGCCAATTATGGCTATTTTTTTATTTTCTATTAACATCTTATTTGTTTTAAAATTCATAAAACAAAACTATTGAGATGTAAGCGATGATAATAGTATAAATCGGTCGTTTTTATTTTTTAACAGCTCTTTGGGAACTACTCCCGAAAATTTCTTAATCTCTTTAATAAAATGAGTCTGATCGAAAAAATATTCCTCTGGAAAAAGTTCCCCTTTTGCAATGTGATCCAATGAGGACCTAAAACGTAAAATATTACAGTACGACTTTAAAGAAAGTCCAAATTGCTGATTAAAATAACGATTGATTTGCCTGCTGTTCCAAAAAATCTGTTCGGAGAGTTCGGCAACTGAAATCGCTCCCTTACGCTGATAGATCAGTTCAAATAACTTACGCTTTCGCTCATCAATCATAGAAGGAAGAAGTGACTTAATAATTTGTACAGATTTGACAACAAATAACTCAAAATCAACTAAATCCAATTCACAAAAGCCCCAAAAATCAGTCGCAAGAAACTTACCCGTATTGATGATGCCGGCAATACTTTCCTTTAAAAGATACTCCGCCCCAAGCAATTTAAAGCTGATACAAAATAGCTGTCCGTCAATAGGAATAGTCGCTTCTTCATGGGGCATTGTTCCTAGACCAAGTAAAACGATCCTAAAGTTATCTACAGAAGATTTGAAAAGAAACAAATCAACACGTCCATCTGGCAAACCGATGGTTTCCTTTATAACGCCAGATTCATTACGCAAGCACCAAAAGCTATCCACAAAACTTGCGATCGCTTCATCAGGTTTAACTATTGTATATTGTAGGCCATCTTCCATCATCAATTGTCCTTATCATTCGTATTTTGAGTATGCTAATTGATATAACAACATAAAATTAACGATTAAATCTTAAGTTTACTTATTGTCTAAAACCTGAACAATAAGGTCTTGACGTCATCACCAACGAACTTATTTCCCCTACTAAGCCACTAGATCATGAAACAATGAATGACTTCGCTACGCAAACGTTCTTTCGTACTGAAAACGATTCGTTGTTAAAGTCAATGAAATTACACGTTCAAATCTTTCGCAATTGATGGATTAAACAAGGGGTACAAGGACGGATTTCACCTCATAAATACAAGTCAAAAACACATTTATAAACCAGAAAACGAACTATTTACGACATATAAAATATTTTTTAAAATCGATTTTGAGAAATCAAACCTCAGATATGAATTATCTGGCCTATTCAAAGGATGGTCTACACTTTCGCGTCTTCGAAAAACCTTTAGCTTCGGCCAATGTATACCGCTCTTCTGTATTCCCAAAGACCTCTTCCTCAAAAAACATTGAATTTGGTGCTGTAATTGGTTATAAGTCTGGAGCCTTTGGCTATCGTGAATTCACCATCAACAAACAGGTACTAAAAGATGGTTTAAAATAAAACACCTATATTTAGGTTCAAAATCATTTCGATGGAGTTATTTCCGACAATAGATATTCAAGAATTTAGAAAAAACCAGCTTGCAGGTAATCAAGGATATTTATACTCGGAATTACGTGGTGAACATCATATAGCGCGTCCACATCAACATCACTTTTTTTTATTGGTACTTTTTGACCAAGCAGAAGGTGTCCATACGATTGATTTTAAAGATTATCACATTAATCGTCATCAAATCCATATCCTGTTTCCAAAGCAAGTTCATAGCTGGAAATTAGGAGCCAATACAACTGGTTTCCAATTGATGGTCGATAGAGAATACTTCGAGAAATTTTCACCCAATTTCCGTTTTTCATTCGCTTACTATCAACGTAATCCTGTTATCTCACTCTCCAACGAAACATTTGCTCTACTTTATTATGAATTTAATGCGATAAGAAAAGAACTTGAGGACCACAATTGTGTTCCTGCTATTATCTATTCTCGCACAGCTGTGATCGCATCGATACTAAGCAAAGAGGTACAAAAGGTAGTCCAAAATGAACAAAATAATGAATCCAATCCTCGTCTCTTAAAGTTACAGGAGTTAATTGATATCCATTTTCGGCATGAGAAGTCGGTATCTTTTTATGCGAAAGAACTTAATATATCCACCCCGCACCTTACTAAAATCTGCCGTCAAAAGCTCGAAGTATCTCCAAGCCAGCTCATTCAGCAACGAACTATCTTGGAAGCAAAACGATTGTTAAAAGCAACCGGTCTATCTATCAAAGAAATTTCGTTCAAACTTGGTTTCGTCGACTCTCCTTACTTCTCCAATTTTTTCAAACAACATACAGGTCTGAATCCAAAGCAATTTAGAACGGACTGAGGTTCGCCAATACCTAGCATAAATTAAATTTTGCTCCAATACTTCTTCGTTAAAAATAAACAGTAAGTCCATTTGCGAAACAAAAACTTGTTATTTTTACATAAAAACACCATTATCAATGATTTCTGAGCTTATTAACCTTGTAATGGACACAACTCTTTTCATCTTTGGCCAAGGTTCCAGTAACGACCGTCCTGAGAAAGAAAAAATAATTTCAAATTTGGGCCTGTCTTTGACGCTAGTTGCTGCTTTGGTTGTTACGCTACTTCCCCACAGTCGGATTGCACCAATTGATTTCTTTTGGATTATACCTGTTAGTTTATCAATGGGTTTTATCCTACTTTTTATCCCGCTTCGACTACGCTGGGTAGCACCATGGAGAATCGCGACATACATCAAAGCTTCTCTTAGTTTTTCCTGCTTAGTTTGGATTGCAATTCTTATTTTTATCTTTTGACTTTAACGCGCTAAAAATGGCAATAAAAGATATTAAAATTGTAAAAACTGAAATTCTATCAGACAACTGGTACACTTTAAAAAAAGTGACTTATCAATACAGCAAACCCGATGGTACGGTACAGCAACAAAGCCGAGAAGCTTATGATCGTGGCAATGGAGCTGTCATTTTACTCTATAATACCAGTACTCAAACAGTCATATTAACAAGACAATTTCGAATACCCACCTACATCAACGGAAATGAATCAGGCATGCTTATCGAAGCTTGTGCAGGTCTACTTGATCAAGATTCTCCACACGACTGTATACGAAGGGAAACAGAAGAAGAAACAGGCTATCAGATCAAGGAGGCAAAAAAGATCTTTGAAGCTTATATGTCTCCAGGTTCTGTAACTGAAATTCTACATTTTTTTATAGCAGAATACACCAATAACATGAAAGTTGGCGATGGCGGTGGTTTAGAAGAAGAGGAAGAGCATATTGAGATTCTAGAAATCAATATCAAAGAAGCACTACATATGATTGATACAGGTGAAATCAAAGATGGTAAAACCATTATGCTACTACAATATATTCGATTAAAAGATATACTGTAGACGCCCAATTTATATGATTAGGGCTAGTGATTAACTTTCTCAAAGATAAACTTCGGGTCTTGGAAATTGATGGTTGAAGGTATATAATGTGGAATTCCCATATACACTTGCTCCGTTCCTGTACCTAAAATATACAGAGACCCTTTTTTTAATAAAACAAAGGGTCTTCTTTTTTTCTGTCCCCAGCCAAATGGTGTATAATAATAGTCCCCAAGCAATGTGTCTTTTTGGATATTGCCGCGAATATCTCCCGAATCAACCTCACCTCCAGGTCTATAAAAGAACAATTGACCATGAAAACGGCTCTCAAAAAGATTAAGATCCAAACGGGCACTATCACGTTCACTATGCGCTATATAACTCAATACTTTAGTATCTTGTCTCCGCTCTTCACAGCTTATTAACAGCAGAGCCGAAAAAATAAAATAAACAGCAATCGAAAATAAACGCATTTTTCTTTTGATCTACGATAATTAACCCTGCCTCAAGATAAACACAAAATTCAACAATACACAAGGAAATTGACATAAGATGCTTTTTCCAAACTCGATTTACTTAGATGCTCTATATAAGAGAACTTAATGCGACCTACACTTCACCAAATCTCCTATTTTTTTCCTTCCATTCAACATAGTTCGCTTTTAAGCAGTGCCCACAAGGACGATATTGATGCTGTAGCGCTTCTTGCTCAGTGGCAAAAAAGACCCTGTTCTCCCGCTTCATCCTTTTTCCGGAAATACAACAAAGCAATCCATAAATTTTTAGTTTTTCATTGCCTCCTAAGCGAATTTCTCCCGTTCGAATCTTGGCGTGCAATGAAGCATCTGATATATTTTTATGCCATTCCATTGTGCGGGTTTTATCTCTCGGCGTCGTGAAAAATAATACCCAACGCATGGCGTTCACCTGCCGTAACTTCACTCACCCCGTGTTTCATATTAACCCTAAAATATCCGATTCGTCCTTTCTCAGGCCTAAAATTTGTTGCAAATAGGACGAGATCTCCCTTTTGGGGTTTCAAAACAATAGCCTTTGACTGCGCTCGAGGTATTTGTTGCGTTAGGACAAATTCCCCCCCTGTAAAATCTATTTGTGGCTCGTTCAACATAAACACCGCTTGCATCGGAAAATAGACTTCTCCATATAAGTCCTGATGTAGGGTATTGAAACCTCCTTGACTATATTTCAAAATCAATACTGTTGCCTGTTCTTGTCCTTTCAAGCGGCAATCCGTCAAAAGGTCTTCATGTTTCATCGAAAACGACTTATCGACTTTCAGCGCGCGAAACCAAGCATTAGCAATGACGGCCAGATGGGGATAAAGTTGAGATCGAATCGTTTGAATCAACTCAGGTAGTGGGTAGTCAAAATATTTGTACTCTCCTATTCCGAATCGATATCTCTCCATAACGACAGTTTTGCGGAAGAGCCTCGAATCGTAATACCCGTCTTTTAATAGATCGCATTGTAAATCTGTTAATAGATTTGGAATGACCACATAACCCTGTTTATGCATTTCCTCTGTAATCGCAGACCAATTTAGATTTTCTATGTTTTGAATGACATTTTCCATAGCACGAATCTCCATATTATAGTCCTGCCAAAAAATCCGAAATATGCTAATATGATGTATAATAAAAGGAACGCGAACATTTATCGCTCAAGACAATCCATATCACAAAAAAAAGGACTAAATACAGGCTGGTGTATTTAATCCTTTTTTGATTTCATATCGTATAAAAACTAGCTATTTCCAACATTATTTACGATTTTTTCTGCCAAAGCTTTAAGCTGAAGCATATCAGCATAGTCGAGCTTGAGGGCTTCAAAAATCTGCATGGGAACACAGCTCGCCTTTTCCTTTAATTGCAATCCTTGTGCTGTAAGCTGTATTTTAACCACACGTTCATCTTCTTTGCTTCGTGTTCGTGTAAGCAACGATTTACTCTCCAAACGCTTTAGCAATGGGGTGAGTGTCCCATTGTCGAGGTATAGTTTTCCACCAAGCTGATTTACGGTTTGTCTGTCGTTTTCCCATAGTGCCATCATCGTGATATACTGCGGATAAGTCAAATCAATCTCTTCGAGAATCGCGCGATAGCGCTGCATAATTTCCCTATGCAGTACGTATACGGAAAAGCAGAGTTGTTTGTCTAATTTTAATAAATCATCCATCTTACAAATATATTGAGTTTTCGAGGGATTGAAAAGTTGTTTAGGGCTTATTTGAATTCAACAACAAACTCATCCTTAGGAACTCGAACCTTCTTCATTGACGAAATCCAATCTCTCGAAGAGTCCGCCACACCAACATACATTAACGAGACACTTTTTAATCCATGTTTCTCCAATTGCAATACCGTATCCACCACATGGTTATCGAAGCCTTCTGCAGGGGTAGAATCGACACGAAGTTCAGCTGCCTGAGCCAAAGCCAAACCTAAGGCTATATAAGTCTGTCTTGCCGTGTGCGCAAAATTTCTTTCCGCAGCTTCATTCAGATAAATTGACTTTAACTTCTCGGTATAGGAACCAAAACGTCCACGAGGTAGTTCTCGTTCATCCGTTGTAAAATCATAAACTTTATCAATACGTTCTTCCGTATAACGATCCCATGCAGCGAAAACAAGCACATGTGAACATTCACGCATACAGTCTGGATTTAGTGCTCCCTTTGCCAATTCTTCTTTCAATGCCTGATTTTCAACAATCAATATCTTAAATGGCTGTAAGCCCGAAGAAGTAGGAGCAAAGCGTGCAGCCTCAACGATTTTATCTACATTTTCCTGACTAACTTTTTTTGTAGGATCGTATGCTTTCACAGCATGACGCCATTTTAAATCTTCTAGTAGTGACATATAATTATTTAATTATTTTAAGAAAATCATGGATAATATTGCCAACAGTGCAGGAACTCCTTGTACAAAAAATATCTTTTTGCTCGCTGTGATTCCACCAAAAACCCCAGCCACGAGGACACAGCCTAGAAAAAACAGGCGTACATTTCCACTCCAGACCGGATCATTGATAAAAAAGGACCAAGCTAAACCCGCAACTAAAAAACCATTGTATAAGCCTTGATTTGCGGCAAGCCCTTTAGTGGGTTTGAAAAGATCAGCAGGAAGAGCCCTGCCAAAACTACGTTTTCCTGCAGTTTCCCAGGCAAACATTTCCATCCATACAATGTATACATGTTCTAAAAGTACGAGCGCTGTCAGCACATTAGCCAAGTTATTCATCTATTATTCGTTAGTTGATACCGTCAATTTAACATCTATATTACCCCTTGTTGCATTTGAGTAGGGACAAACTTGATGTGCTTTTTCAATCAATTGCTGGGCGACTTCCAAACTCACTCCCGGAATATTTGCATGTAATTCTGCAGCCAACCCAAAACCGCCATTATCCAATTGTCCAATACTCACATGTGCAGTTACCGAAGTCTCTCCAGTTTTTACTTTTTCTGACCTAATAACCAAATTCAAGGCACTATCAAAACACGCAGCATAACCTGCAGCAAAAAGCATCTCTGGATTGGCATAATCATCATTCGCACCTCCTAGTCCTTTTGGCATACGAACAGCTAAATCCAGTACACCATTTTCACTTTTTACCTGACCGTTTCGTCCTCCTTTGGCTGTCGCGCCGATGTTATATAACGTTTTCATATTTCAATTTGTTTTGTTTGCACAAATGTAGGATAAGAAATTATATTGTGCAAAATATAGTTTTGCAATTTACATTAAAATGAGAATAGCAGAATTTCAAAAAAAGTACAGCATGTATTAAATATAATCTAAAACGAGTACATTTGATTATTGCAAATAGGATTTAAATGAAAACAACTTCCATCGAACAGTTTTATCAGGAGATTAATGCGAGTATTCCAAAAGAGATCGCAAGAGAGATTGGTCATTTTAATGTATTCAGCTTTGAGGAACTTGCCGCTAAATTGAAAGATAAACCGATCATGCCCTACAATAAGCGCACGTATTATAAAATCAGCTTAATCACAGGAAAAAACACAGCCGAATATGCCGACAAAGTAATCGAAATCGATGAATCTGCACTTGTATTTGCTACCCCCAAAGATCCTTACCATTGGATACCGAAAGATGAGCATCAAAAGGGGTATTTCTGTGTTTTTAAGCTGCGCCCGTTTGTTTAGACAGAAATTTCTAATTTTTATATAGTATTTTCTGTTTTAGGGCTGAAAATGGAAATAACTTTTTGGCTCTTGA
>NZ_JBNPWQ010000047.1:0-42020 GCF_050433745.1 Sphingobacterium sp. HSC-15S19 | reverse complement strand
AGATTGAAAAATAGGGGTCAATATCGAAATGATGAAAAAAGCTATGCTTGTACCACAGAAATCCAATCCTAAAATTTATTTAGGACACATATGATAAAAACAAGTCTTGACACACCTAAAAGTTAATCTATTAAAATCAAAAACCTAAAGTCTCATTTTCAGCATCCAGAAATACGTTAATGGACCGCGAAGGGATTCCGCAAGATCCATTGTTTAGTACATTTTTTCTTTCCCGTTTTTCTTGAACTAGTTCAATGAACAGCTAGACACTGGAAAGATGGAAATACTTCAAAAACTTTTTACACCGATTTGGGCAATACGGACAATAACATTGCCATACTGGATTTTTTGCTGGCTGTCTGGCAGGAGCCTATTTAGGTAAAGAACTTGGGTTAAGCTCAATTGCATTTGCCGGAATAGCAATGCTCATCTGTCACTTTCTTTCCAGCCCAAGCGACCAATAGATATAGTTCTAAGATAGGATAACAAAAAGATGCTGTCCTGATCGTATATCAAGGCAGCATCTTTTGTTATCGCTTTTTAGTGTATGCGTTTATTTTCCGCTAATAAAAGCCAAAATATCCTTATTAATGGTCTCCGCTTCTGTAGTAGGCATTCCATGTGGAAAACCGGGATAGGTAATTAAAGTACCATTTTGGACTAACTTAGCCGCTCTTCTACCCGTTATATCAATCGGTACGATCTGATCATCTTCACCATGCAATACTAAGACAGGAATCTCGACTTTTTTAAGTTCTTCTGTAAAATCAGTTTCAGAGAACGCTTTGATACAATCATAGTGTGCCTTAATACCGCCCATCATACCTTGCCGCCACCAGTTGTCCATCACGCCTTGCTGTACATTCGCTCCATCGCGGTTATAGCCATAAAAAGCGAGGGTAAAATCTTGAAAATACTGTTGTCTGCGTGTTGCCGTATTCAATCTTATTTCGTCAAAAACCTCCATTGGTACACCATCGGGATTTGTAGCACTCTTAGCCATGGTCGGGGTAACCGCACTGATCAATACAGCTTTTGAAACCCGAGAAGTACTGTGATTGGTTATGTAGCGAACGACCTCGCCACCACCTGTTGAGTGACCAATATGGATGGCATCTTTTAAATCCAATGCTTCTACCAATTGTGCAATATCCGACGCATAGGTATCCATCTCATTTCCCGTTGCCGTCTGTGTCGAGCGACCATGACCCCGGCGATCGTGTGCGATCACACGGTATCCTTTTTCGAGGAAGTACATCAACTGCGCGTCCCAATCGTCGCTGGATAAAGGCCAACCATGATGAAATACGATCGGTTGTCCTGTTCCCCAGTCCTTGTAATAAATTTCTGTTCCGTCTTGAACTTTGAATGTTGCCATGATGAATAGTTTAAGAATTTTATTGTTTACATGATATGTTAATTGGATTGCAATTCATAGTCCAACAAACATATACAACTGTATTTAAGTATATTAAAAAATTAAAAGTCAATTTAAAAACAACGATATTTCGTTATTTATACAACAGATTCATTCTTTTTTTACGATAGGTTCTATTTTCCTGCAAAAGGCTTCTCGTCGTGTGCGCACCTGTTTTTAAATAGTAATCATATATTCAGTTTTCACCTAATATTTGAACCAAATCTTCCGCGCCACCGTCAAATTTCTGTCCATTAACAAAAAATGTCGGTGTCCCATTAACGCCGCTAAGCATACCACTTTCAAAATCGCCATCCACGCGATCCTGCAACGCTTCGTCCTGCAAATCAGATTTGAACTTCGACATGTCCAAATCCAGTTGCTCGGCGATATCCAACAGTAATCTCGCACTTAACAAGTTCTGGTTTTCAAAAATGGCATCATGCATCTCCCAAAATTTTCCCTGCAAGGCCGCCGCCTCCGCCGCTAATGCTGCGGGTTGAGCATAAGGATGCATTTCCGAAAGTGGGAAATTGCGGAATACAAACCTGATCTGGCTTCCCAGTTCGGCCATCATTTCTTTTATAATTGGATGAGCTGCACCACAATGCGGACATTGGTAATCCCCATATTCAACAATGGTCAGATCGGCCTGGCCATTTCCCAATATATGGTCAGCATTGCTGACCTTCGGTTTCAATGACATAATTATTTTGATTTAAGATTCTCCAATGCTTCGATAATACCGTCTGCACCCGGATTGACCGCAGTCGGAGATAGATAACTCCAAGCGATAACGCCCTCCTTATCAATCACAAAAAGTGCGCGCTTGCACTCCCCTTCCTCTTCATCGTAAACACCATACTTCTTGGCGACCTCGCCTTTAGCTTCAAAATCGGCTAAAAGTGGAAAATGCAGCTTTCGGGATTGCGCAAAGGCCATATGGCACCATTTGCTGTCAACGGAGATACCCATAATCTCCGCATCATATTTCTTGAAATATTTGAGCATTTCATTATATAAGGCCATCTGATCGCTACATACCGGACTCCAATCTGCCGGATAAAATGCCAATATCACATTGTGCCCCTTAAATTCTGATAATCTAATTCTTTGATCGGGTGTCGCGTACAAGGTAAAATCAGGGGCAACATCATTTTCTTTTAACATATCAACGTCTTTAAAGTTTATCGACCATCTCAAGGTGCACAACCTTAAAATAGATGTGCATCATCTTTAAATAAAGCACTTAAAAGCTAAAATTGTTTTAAGGAAAAAATAGCTATCCACGATCTGACTACAAGATCCGTTGATCTGCACATATCCAAAATAGATCGATGGTGACCTTTGTATCATCAATTTATTTTAAAACAGAAAAACATGAAATCACAAAAGGTATGGTTCATCACTGGCGCTTCCAAAGGGCAAGGTCTCAGTCTCGAACATCCACAGTCGTTCAGTAAGCTCTTCAAAAAGAATGTCCAACAAAGCCCTTAGAGTTTAGGCAACTTTTCAGTAGATTATTTATCTTTATTCCGCGTAATATCCCGCTACGCCAATGCCAATCGTCCAAAAGAACTTTGACTTTTTAAGGTCCTCCAGCAGCATATCCGCATTGTCTTCGTATTCGCCATCGGCTTTGATTTCCTCAATCTCCTCCTGAACATCCTCTTCAGTGATCTGTCTCCAGACACCAACAGAGCTATTTAAAAATGTATAGCAATATCCCGCTTCGGCATCATCAACCTCACCCGCGTTTTTATCACGCAGGATGCTTACAAGTTCGGTCGCTTCGACCTGAAACGGATTAACACCATAGATACTGATTTCAGTTTTTTCTGGATAGGGTCCATTGATGCTTTCTATAAATTCCAATGTTCCCTGATCATTAAAATCAAGTCTCAATTCGAGTTCATCATAATAATATTGGTCGTCCAGCGCATCTGAAGGAGCACCAAGTACATTTTGAACTTCAGCACGGCCCGCACCGAGATTAACCTGACCAATACCTTCAATTTGAATCCCAACACGTGGGACTAGTTCGATCTTTTTCATCCGTATTCAGTAAATTATAAAAAGGATACCTGCATAAATAACACTTGAAGATCCGTTATCGTTTTATCCAATGATGAACATAGCTACAGCTTTATGCTGACATAAATTTACACTAATTCCCATTAAATAATTATTAACATTTTTAACTTTTCTTACGATCCTTAGCGCACATGATAATTCGCATACTCAGCCAATTATGACTAACTTTAGGAATGCATCAAAAATCGACGATTATGCAACAGACGCTAGCGACATTAGACAGTTATATCCAAAATCTAAGACCTGAACTGTATAACTATCTACAATCCCCGTTATCGGCAGAAGATTTTAGGGCCCTTGAACAGAAATATGATATTGAAATACCTCATGATCTTAAAGCACTCTATCGCTGGAAAAATGGGCAGCGCAATACAAGTTATGAAGCCTTTGTTAACAATTCGACTTTCATCCCACTAGAAGAGGCGCTGGATACAGCGCAGGAATTGACAAATATGATTGGTATGGACTTTGAAATCGAAAACTGGTGGAATGAACGTTGGATCCCTATATTCCACAACGGCGGTGGAAGTTATATCTGCTATGATCTAGGTGGCATCTTTACCGGACAGGCAGGTCAATTGATTGAATACTGGAATAAAGACAATGACCGGAATGTTATTGCACCTAACCTCGAAGGTTTTTTAGGGCTACTTAACGACTATTATGCCCATACGCCTAAAGAAAAATTCGATGATTTTTTTAGCCTAGATACCACAGGCGAATATCCCAAACGGTTTAAGGTGGACTAACAGAAACTCATCGCCCTCATTTTTTTCTCTCGATGAATTTTTAAATTTATTATACCTTTTCCCGCTGTTTCTCTTTGGAACCACAGGATAAAAACAGCGTCAACATACAATAAAGAGTAACAAAAATTAAATAAATCCTTAGCTTCATCATACTATTGGTCTTTACACTAAACCGAAGAAAACAATAAATGCTGATTTCAAATGACAGCATCAACAAGATGCCAACCATAATGGAGATGCAAAATTTCATCCAGTTCCACACATTAATAAGTTAAAATCAAAAGATATACTGTTTTTATAGAAGGTAAAATAGGAATTTAAACGAATAGATAATAACTTTGGACAGATAACACACCGTCCGTTATACGAATCAGGCCTTCATGAAATCGAAAAAAGTAAATACTTGCGACCACTCCTGCCTTATGTGCCGTTATGTCCTACAAGACTGGCTTGGACAAATCGACCTGCACCGAACAAATATCAGATTGAAAAAAGGCGAGCAGTTTATTACCGAAGGGCAATCGGTTCGGGGTATTTATTTTGTCCAGTCTGGACTTGTCAAAGTTCACCGCAATCTTGGAGATAAGGAAACCATTGTTCGTTTTGCAAAAAAGGGAGATATCGTAGGCCATCGCGGTATCAGTACTGAACAAACCGTCTATCCCATTTCGGCAACTACCTTGGATGTCACGCAGCTCTGCTTCGTGGAACTGCCATTTTTTCTGTCCACACTGCGCATAAATCCCGAATTGAGCTATCGGCTGATGTTATTTTTTGCCGACGAACTACATCTTTCTGAGCAAAAAATGACCAACCTGACACAGCTTCCTGTTAAAAACCGGCTTGCTTGGAGCTTATTGTTACTCTACCGTATTTTTGGCGAGGAAAACATGGACGGATATATCGGTCTCACCTTGAGTAAAAAAGATCTTTCATCCTATGTAGGTACTACTTACGAGACCGTCTACCGCATGCTAGGTGAACTTATCGATCTAGAGGCGATAGCGATGGACAAAAAAAATATCTTTATTAAAAACTTCCAGCTTTTGCATGATCTTTCGGAAGAAAATATGGGGAGTGAAACAGTCTAAGACGGCTAACGACTCCCCAATCCATATACTTCCCTAAAAATACATCACACTAAAATTTATAGCCTAAACCGACCCCCAAACGCCACTTGCCATCAGCAGTACCCGTTTTCGCCGCGTAAAATGCGGGCAGCTGAATAGCAATATGCCGGAATACGGCCGTCAGACCAAAGCCTAGAGACGGGGTGACCCAGGAATTCTTTGGCTTCCCTGTTTCAACCTTATCTTCTTTAAGTTTTAAACTCGGCAATAAACCCAACAACAGGCAACTTTTCGGGCTGAATATATATTTCACCGCTGGTCCAGTACAATTGATATAAGCACCATGATCAGCATATCCTGCCACGGCAATTCCCTCAAATAAACTCCCTTTGACTGTTTTTTCCTGACTGTAAGACTCCATGCTAATAGCTAGCAATAGAAATAACATGAATAATTGTTTTATCTGATGCATAAAAATCTAGTTTTGTGAAGTCGACACTTTTTCTTTTTGATGATAGGTATAATAGATAGCCATCCCTGTAAACAGCAATCCGCCGACAATATTTCCAGCTGTTACAATCAGCTGATTGCACAGCCACCAGTCGGAGATAGTCACTTTTGCACCGAACATCATCCCGGCAGGAATCACAAACATATTAACCACTGCGTGCTCATAGCCTAATGCAAAGAATATAAAGATCGGAATACCTGCAGCCAGTATTTTGCCAAGAGTAGACTTAGAAGTCATGGACATCACCACCCCCATACAGACCATCCAATTACACAAAATAGCTTTAACAAAGGCCGAAAACAAGCCTGCTGCACCATGGGCGCTGTATCCAAGCGTTTTCTTTTCGCTGATCAGGATCAGGCTCTGTTCGATGTTTCCGAGCTGGCTCGAATGTCCAGTTTCTGTACTAGCTGCCCAAAATAAAATCGCAAACAGGACACTCCCAAGTAAGTTGCCTAGAAAAACCCAGAATAAATTATTGGCCATAGCCTTAAAATTGATTTTACCTTCAAACCAGGCTAAAGGCACGAGAGAGAAGCTGCCTGTCACCAATTCCAAACCGAGGATGACGATAATAACAAACCCTACAGGAAAAACGAATGCACCGACTAATCCCAATCCAGTCTGCGAAGTGGCCAAAAGTGCGAGTGTAACAGAAATTGCCAATAAGGCACCTGACAATGCTCCCCGTATCAGTAGATCTTTGACAGGAAGCGAAGATTTGTAGATAGCGGTGTTCATCATGGCACCAGCTACCTCTTTAGGGCTAATATAATCCATTGTATTTTTGTTTTAAAAGGTTTTAGATTCAATTATTTTATTTCTCCTAAGCAGTCATCCCAATAAAAACACTTCCGTTTTCCACCTTCACAGGATAAGTCTTAATGGCACATTCATCACCCGAAAGACATTCACCTGTATCCAACGCAAAGGTTTTCTTATGGAACGGACAGGCGACTTTAGGCGTTTCACCCAAAGAGCCCAGCATGCCGCGGCTTAAAATCATCTGCCGTTTGTGCGGACATTCATTTTGTGTGGCATACCACTCATTGCGGCGGGCGAAATAAAACAGCGCCACCTGTTCGTTATTCAATTTAAGACAGACTCCACCATTTTCAATAGCATCTTCTATCCGACAAGCCTTCAGCCATTTCATGTCAATTTGCGTATTCATATGATTTCGATTAAAAGGTTTAGCGATTTTATATTTAATATATTTAATAAGTACTGACGTTCCAATCAGCAGCTTTTTTCTGTCCGCGAAAACTGTCAAAGCGAACAGTTTCATCCTTCTCTTCGGGTGCATTTACAAAGTGAACAAAGCGTTTGCGAATTTCCGGATTCTCTACGGCTACCTTCCATTCACAGCGATAACTATCGACTAGCAGCTGCATATCCTGCTCCCAGGCCTCCCCCATACCCAGGCCATCCTCTACCACGACATTCCTTAAATAATCTATTCCGCCTTCCATTTTATTAAGCCAGGTAGCAGTCCGGGTCAGCGGATCGGCAGTGCGAATATAAAACATCAGGAAACGGTCAATGTAACGGATACAGGTTTCACTATCGATATCCGATGCAAGCAGCAAAGCATGCTGCGGCTTACTTCCACCATTACCGCACACATAGAGGTTCCAGCCTTTTTCCGTCGCAATAATTCCAAAATCCTTACTCTGCGCCTCGGCACATTCGCGGATACAACCACTAACAGCCGACTTTATCTTATGTGGAGCACGAAGACCACGGTAACGTTCCTCTATCCGTATCGCAAAAGAAACACTATCGTGCAGCCCAAACCGACACCAGGTACTGCCCACACAGCTTTTGACAGTCCGTAGTGCCTTGCCATAAGCATGTCCGCTTTCAAAGCCGGCAGCAATAAGTTCTTCCCAGATAAACGGCAGATCATTGAGATGTGCACCAAATAGGTCAATGCGCTGTCCGCCCGTAATTTTTGTGTATAGGCTGTACTTCTTAGCGACTTCCCCGATAACAATCAGTTTATCTGGGGTAATTTCACCTCCCGGAATGCGCGGAACAACTGAATAGGTCCCGCCCTTCTGTATATTGGCCAAATAACGGTCATTACTATCCTGAGCCACATCATTACCCTTGCCAAGAATCATCTCGTTCCAAAGGCTCGCTAGCAAGGAAGACACCAACGGTTTACAGACTTCGCAGCCATGTCCGCGGCCTAGCGCATCCAATACATGATCGTAACTTTTCAGCTCATGGATCTTGATCAGGTCATATAGTTCCTGGCGGCTCAGATCGAAATGTTCACAGATAGTACTCCGGATATATTTCCCTTGCTGTTTCATCGTATAATTGACCAGGTCCTTGACCATCGGCACGCAGCCGCCACATCCCGATCCAGCCTTGGTACATTTCTTTACCGCATCTGCATTTTCACAATGACCAGTTATCACAGCATCACAGATCTGTGCTTTAGTGACACCTTCGCAACTGCAAATCAATGCCGCATCAGGAAGAGCCTCTAGACCAGCAGAAGCCGACTTACTTTCGCTCTGCTGGCCAAAAAGAAGGAGTTCAGGGTGTTCCGCCAACGGCAGGCTATTATTGACCATCTGAAGCAACATGTTGTAACTTGCCGCTTCCCCGACAAGTATCCCCCCCAGCAGACGCGTTCCATCTTTACTTACGTTCAATCGTTTATAAATACCTTTATTACGATCCTCCAATAAGATCGTGCGTGCATAAGGCTCGCTGATAAAAGCGTCTCCAAAACTAGCCACATCAACTCCCATCAGTTTCAGTTTGGTGCTCATGTCAAATCCCTTAAAGGATTTCTCTTCCCCCACAATATGAGATGCCGCAATTTCAGCCATTTCATAGCCCGGTGCTACCAGACCATAGATCATATCATTCACTAAGGCACACTCACCGATAGCATAAACTACAGGATCAGAAGTCTGCATCTGTGCATTAACCAATATTCCGCCCCTTTCACCAACATCCAGTCCAATTTTCTTGGCCAGCTCATCACGGGGACGTATACCTGCTGAAATCACCAATAAATCCGTCTCTATCGACGAACCATCCTGAAAAGCAATCCCCGTCAGGCGATCATCCCCCAGCAATTGGCTTGTCGACTTTTGCAATAAACAGGTCAAGCCTAGTTCTGACAACTTGTTTTGCAACAACATACTGGCGCTATCATCAATCTGACGCGGCATCAGGCGTTGGGCAAATTCGATCACGGCAGTCTCTTCCAGACCAAGATCCACCATTGCTTTCGCAGCTTCGAGTCCTAAAAGTCCACCGCCCATTACTGTACCACGCTTCGCTTTTGCCGCATAAGCTTTGATCAGATCCAGATCTTCGATGGTACGATATAGAAATACCCCTTCCTTTTCAATGCCCGGAATCGGTGGAACAAAAGGAGCAGAACCAGTCGCAAAAACCAGATAGTCATAATTGACTGTGATACCTTTTTGAGATTCCACTTCTTTTTTTAATCGATTTACAGCAACAATTGGATCATCTAAATGAATTTTTACATTATTTTCCAAATACCACTCATTTTTTAACAAGAAAAGCTCGTCAATAGACGAAATTTTGAAGTAATCTGTCAAATGAACACGATCATTAGCTCGTATCGGCTCTTCTGAAAACACAATTATTTCCAGATCGTTTATTTTCTGCTTTAATTTTTCACAAAACTTATTACCGACCATACCATTACCAACAATAACAACCTTTTTTCTTTCCATAACTGCTATTTTTTATGATAAAAATTCAATTTAATATTTTAACAACACTAATTTATGCAATAAAAAATTAAAAAATCAAAATAAATATGATTTTAGTAATATTTTTTCAATAAAAAACTATAAATAATTGTAGTTTTTATGATTTATATCAGATTTTTTAATAGATTTACATATAATTCAACAACAAAAACAACAATAACATGGAAAAATTAAGCACAACATCGTTATTTATTGTAGGATCTGGCCCTGGAGACCCCGAATTACTCACCCTGAAAGCTTATAAAGCAATAGAAAATGCACAAGTGATCTTATATGACAACTTAATTAATAAAGAAATCCTTCAAATAGCAGATAAAAACTGTTTAAAACACTATGTCGGCAAGCATCCTTACGGAAAATACGTGCCCCAGGAAGAAATCAATAGGCTCATCCTTCACTATTGCGAAAGATACGAAAGAGTGGTACGGCTTAAAGGTGGCGATCCCTATCTTTTTGGGCGCGGCTTTGAAGAATGGCTTACCGTACAAAACAGATCAATTAACATGACCTACATTCCGGGCATCAGCAGCATGCAAGGCGCCGGCCTCAATGATATTCCGCTGACACATCGTGGTGTAAGTGAAGGCGTATGGGCATTAACAGGTATGAAAAAGGACGGATCCCTATCTGCCGATCTGGCCCTGGCAGTTCAGAGCAGATCTACTGTAGTCATCTATATGGGAATGCGTAAGCTCGATGAAATAGCACGCACTTATGTTTTGCACAGCAAAGGAGAAACAGCCGCAGCAATTATACAACATGCGAGTTTGCCGCAACAAAGACAGGTGCGTTGCAAAGTCAAAGATCTCGTCAGAATAAGCAAGGAGCATCAGATAGGGCATCCTGCTATCATTATCATCGGCGACGTAGTGGATCTGCAGCAAACATTGACAGTTGCTGCCGAACAGCGGCGCATTATTTAGGATCGATTATAGCGTTACTTGAAATATAAGTAAAGCCTATTATTATCCACTTTATTGCCGGACTAAAACAGACAAAGGTCATCAATACCTGCGAAGACTTTAATATTATTATTATTTGGAAGCTTTATATCATCTACCAAATCTCGTCAGATTTGTCGCTGTCAATTGGCTAGACAATCTGCAGGTCCATATTTCTAAAGAGATTCAATTCGGAATCATTTGAGTCCAGGTCGGTGATCAATGCCGTGAGCGAATCTATTGGACACACCCTAAACAGTTCACCTTGATATAGCTTATTCTGGCTGGCTAAGGCTATTGTTTTCTTTGCACATTGAACCATCATCTTTTTGGTTTCGCCATCTGCAGCTGACGCCGCCGAAACACCGAGCTCAGGATCTACAGCACAAGTTCCCATGATAAAGATATCGGCATTATACTTAGCAACTTCCATACAGGTTGTGATGCCTGAAGTTACAGCCAGATCGGGTTCAAAATGACCACCCAAAAAAATAAGTTCTACATTTTTGAACTTCTCGAGCAGTGGCACGATGGAAAAATTATTTGTAACCATCCGAATCCGGATATCCAATGGCATAGCATTCACTACGGCCCGCGTCGTGGTGCCACCATCCACAAAAAGAGTCATGCCATCTTTCAGAAACGGCTGTACTTTTAATGCGATAATATCTTTTTCTTTGGTCAGAAACGATTGCCTATCCTGGAAAGTCAGTGGATCTTTTTCTCGCAGTATAGCACCACCTCTGGTCTTGGAAAGCAAGCCGTTCCGATAGAGAAGGTCTATATCGCGGCGGATGGTATCTTCCGATACCGCCAACAACACCGCCAGCTCTTCAAATTTCACCTTCCTCCGGGCCGCTAATTCGCGGAGGATTATCTCAAAACGTTCTTCTTTTAACATGCTATTACTTCCTGATTTTATAGATAAGAGCTACCACTAGAAAAAGCAAAGCTATTGTTTCGAAAGCAATGATCAAAGAAAAATGCTGCGCAATAGCCCCCAAAAGCGCGGGGCCCGCCAGCTGACCGGCATAACCCATTGTTGAAATAACCGGAATGGCTACCGTCGGCGAAAGTCCTTCAATCCGTCCCCCCTCGCTAAAAAATACAGGGACAATATTGGCGGCTCCCAGTCCCAAAAGGACAAATCCAATGAGCGTTAGCGATAACCAAGGACTACACACGACGATCAAAATGCCCAACGAAGCCAACAAGCTACCACCTATCACCACAACCTTACTATTCAGTTTACTTACTAATCGGTCTCCCTGCAATCTCATGACCGCCATCGCAACGGAGAATGCCGCATATCCAATTCCCGTAAACTCAGGAGATACTCCTTTGTGATCCCGCAAGAAAATAGCACTCCAGTCCAACATCGCTCCCTCAGACAAAAAGGCAATGAAACACATCAGCCCAAGTATCAGCACACTCCACCTAAACCATTGAAATCCCTTTTTTGAAACCTGAGTTTCATCAATAGGAGAAAACTGGACAATGATTTCTTTTTCCCTTTGATAGCTCAGCAACTTTCGATATTGTAAGATCAGTAGCAGTATTAATAGAATAGCTATGGTAACTGCTGCATAAATAGGAATTAACCCCATCTTTATCAAAAAGCCCAAGCCGATCGATCCAAATAGCCCCCCTACACTGAACAGTCCATGTAAAGATGACATTATCGGTTTACCCATTGCATTTTGTACCTGCACACCATGTGCGTTCATGGCCACATCTATACTACCTATACTACAGCCAAATATAAAAAGGACACAGGCCATCAAGTAGCTATTGGTTACCATCAACAGTACAGGGAGCACTACGGCAGCTATCAAACCTGAAATCAAAATCACTTGTCTGCTCCCAACTTTCCCGATGAAAAACCCGGAAAGCGGCATCGTTAATAGTGCACCACCACCCAAGCACAGCAGTAAAAGCCCCAGTTCTCCGTCATTCAGACCAAGACGATCCTTGGCAAAAGGTACCATCGGTGCCCAGCTTGATAACGCGAGGCCACATACCAAAAACATGACCTGTGTCGCTACCTTAGCCTTTAATATCGATTCGTTCAACATATCTGATAATTTTTATATTGCAACATTATGCAAATTTGCATAATATTGCAATATAATTAAACAAAAAGATTTGACATGCGAATAGAACACCTCGCCCTATGGGTCGATGATCTTGAGAAAACACGTGCTTTTTATGCCAAATACTTTGGTACTGTAAGCGGAGAAAAGTACCATAACCCGAAGAAGGGGTTTTCATCCTACTTCCTTAAATTCCGCGAATCCGGCGCACGTTTGGAGATTATGAATCGTATTGATATTACTACTGCCGCGGCTGATAGGAGCCTGAACAAAGGCTATACCCATCAGGCCATTAGCGTCGGTGGAAAGGATGCTGTCGATAATCTGACCGAGCAATTACGGTCGGATGGTTATATCGTCGAAAGCGAGCCGCGTACTACGGGGGATGGTTATTATGAAAGTGTCGTGCTTGATCCGGAGGGAAATCCGATAGAAATTGTAGCTTAAATAGTTCAAAAAAGTAAAGCATCCCGGACACTATCAGGATGCTTTACCTTATTCTGCATGAAAAGTAAGCCTAAAAGGCTCTAATAAGGGCTTCCATTAGGATTTTCTTATGACAGGATCGATCCAGTAATAGTCATGGTTGGTATGAGCGAAAAACTCCATCGGCGTAACATGGCAATCAATGGTATCACTGAGCCCGTCGTCGGTATAAGTGACCACATCTTCGGATGGCATCACCATCCCGCTCATAATGGCTCCATAGTCCAAGCAGTGAAGATCAGATATCAGTACATTAACTGTGTGGGCCAGCGTCCATTTTTCCATTTCTTCCTTGCTAACACGTTTCACACGCTCTGCCAAAAACCGGGCTTCCTCCAGCTCTTTTTCGACACTGTCCGGAAAAAAAAGCAACAGGAAGGCTTCATACTTACCAAATTCTTTATTTCGGATTGCTTCATTTCGCAGAAACAGCTTCTCGCCCATCTGTCCGTACTGATCGGCATATTTTTTCAGCTCCATTTCTGCAAGTTCCCTATCCGACCATTCCTCCAATTCAGAAAGCGCATATACATCGGTACCATGGCCGTCACACTGATTGAGATACGCCCATACATCGCCCTGTACAACTTTGGGCTTCCTGTGCTCCAGCACATTGTAACCTTGCGCTACCCATGCTTCTATTTGTTCCCTTCTCATCTTAAGCTGTTTTTTAAAATAAACAACAGCGCAGCTGCAATGGTTTTCTTTTTCTATTTCAGATTTCGGGCTTTCAACTCCGCATCTAGTGCTTTCTCATTTTTTCCAAAATATTTAAAGAACAAAATGGCCAATATCAATGGGAAAATTGTAGGCCAGGTTAAACCGGCTACGAATATACTATAGGCAGCGATCCCCAAACAAAAGCCAATAATTGATGCATTGATTATTTTCGTGGGTTTAGCTTTCTTTTTGAGAACCAACAACTCTTCATTGCTCAGTTCATTTAATTTCTTTTCTTCCATCTGGTCTGTACTTTTATAGGTTAGTTATTTTATATGTTTGATGCGAATATAATTATTTAAATGAGCAATAAAAAAACATAAAAGGTTGGAAATTAGCAAAAGAATAGCGCAAAAAAATAAAAAAGGTCGGATGAAAATGGAACACCCGACCTTTTAACTAAGTTACTCCTTACATGGATACCTATAGGACAACAGCCGCAGACATATGGTTTGTTTTTTACAATTTTGTATCAACTTCTGTTCAACCAGTCTTCACCCAATCAGCTCTTGCATGTACTTTTCAAAGCCCATGCAACCAATATAGGCTGAAAAAATAAACGGGCAAGCCGCTTTCCATCCGTATCCAATCCAAAGCCGTCGCGATGGTCTTTATATTGAGCAATATTTCCGGGAAACACAGCTGCAAAAAACGCTGCTGCGATTTTTCCAACGTTCGATCGATGTTTAGCAGGTGCGAAAATCAGTGTAGCACCCAAAGCAATTTCCGCAATACCGGAATATACAACAGTATCATCTTTGGAGATCGGAACCCAGTCCGGCACCTGAGCCTGAAATTCCTTGCGGGCGAAGGACAGATGTCCAATACCGGCTACCACCAAAAAGGTACCTAGACCAACTCGTGCAATCTTCTGCATAGGTGAATTATTCATAATCTTTTACTTAGAGGACATCATTCCACTCGAAATAGTTTGTCCAACGCTGCGGATTATTTCACCTAAAAAATATATATTTGATTAAATAAAATTAACCATATCATGCACTATTATCCCTTAAATATACACAAATACATTATTTTCCTCCTTTTTACGGCCCTTGTGATTCATGCAAAAGCACAAGAAACAATTGTCACTTATATAAAGAAAAATCGTGGTATTACTGCTATAAAAGATTCAGCCGCTTACACAAACATTATTCGGTTAACAGCAAATGAATTGGGGCTTTACGAAGTAAACGATTACTATCCAAATGGCAATTTAAAAAGACATGGCTGGACAAAAGTAGCTGACCCACGAAGATTATATCTGGAAGGCATTATTGAAAGTTATCACAACAATGGCAACCTAGCGGTATCAGCCGGATATAAAGACAATAAACTGAGCGATACTGTAAAAAGATACCACGAAAATGGTCTTTTAAGAGAAATTAGATTTTTCTCCGGTTCTGAAGCCAGTCCCAACGAATTTCTTTTTCAGGACCAGCATAGCCGACTAATCTATTATGCTGATTCAACAGGCCGAAAGCAGGTCGAAAATGGAAATGGCACTTTCGAATTTAAAAACAATATAAATACTGAAAAAGGTGTATATGTTGATGGATTACGTCAAGGACATTGGGAAGGTACTTTAAAAAAAGGAAAGATCAAGTTTGAAGAATGGTATGAAAAAGGTGTGTTAAGCAAGGGAACCAGCACAGATAGTATGGGCAATGTGCATCCCTATACACGTCGAGATGTCCAACCGGAATACCCTGGCGGGATAAAAAACCTTATGATCTTTATTGCCCAGAATTATAAATATCCCAAAGAAGCTTTAAATGCAAAAGTATCAGGACAACTTCTCATCAGTTTTGTCATTGAAAAAAATGGTCTGGCGAATGAATTTGAAGTGATTAATGACCTCGGGTATGGAACAGCAGCAAATGGTATAGCAGTACTGAAGAAAGCCGAAAAATGGGCTCCGGGTTATCAATACGGTATGCCTGTACGTGTGCAGTTTACCATTCCAATCCGTTTACATACAGGTCCCGCTCCAAATTAGCCCTGATCATAATCGTCTGGACTGCATCTGCTTCAATACGGCCTTCATTTTTTCCTGATAGAGCTTATTTGACTTCGATAATTTCACAGCTCTCTGTTGTTCTTCTTCTGCCTGCGCATAAAAGCCAACCCGATACAACAATAAAGCCATCGTATAACGGAATGCTGGCACATCAGGTTTGAGATCTATTGTTTTCTTTTGCCAACGGATCGCATCAAATATAACCGAAGGATCATTTCTCTCAAAGGCCAAGATCTGTTTAGCACCATAATTCAAATTATTTGCCAGGTCATCCTGATAATATTTACGTCCTTTACCAACCAACGATTTGAACTCCGCATTTTGTGCACTGTCCAACACAAGTTGATTTCCTGAAAAATTGATCTTTCGATCTTGCGCAAAATCCATTCGAGACAAGGAATCGGGGTCCACCTTATAAAATGATTGTTCATAATAATTCCTTGCCATCCGGACGTAAGACAGACTATCTTTCATTAGCCTTTTATACTCCAAGGGATAATAACCTTGGGAATTGGAAGCGCGCAAATAATTAGATGTCCATGTCGTATAGGCAAAATAACCAACGTTTTGAGCTAATGAAAAGTTTCTCTTGTCAAGCGATTCGCGAAATGTCCGCTGAATAATTCTATTGTTTATTTTTTTACGAACGGGCAATGGCAACGAGGAATACAGACTATCCACCATTTTACTATTGGTACGTGCCAATAAATAAGATTTACTATTATATACAGGGCCACAGCTCAATAAAAAAACAACCGTCTCAAAATTATTCAATTGCTCTATCGTCAGCTGTGCTATATAGTCACTCAACAGTTGCTGGTCTGTATATTGATCAAATGTCTGATTGTAGCGGAGTATTTTGTTCAGCAAGGACTGCTGACGGATCCCCTTTCGATATTCTGCTATAAGCTTACCGAGAGTTTCAGCTTTTGCAAGCGTATTTGCCGAGTCTATGAGTCTTTCCAGCTCATCTCCCCCATCAACCGCCTTGTCTATTCGTAAAATAGGAATCCCATCTTTATCAGTAACAAGGTACATCGGTTTGTTCAAATAGAAAGCCCGTTGCAACGGATGGTCAAATTCATCCCGATCCACCTGAACAATTCCCGACACAAACTGCGTACTGAGGATATCTTTTGCTTTTTTTGAAACAGAGCCTCTAAAAGGAATAAACTGATCGTCCCGTTGATGAACCACCAAGAACATCGGCTTATTTTCCTTTGCTGCGCGCTCCAGCAGCTGTAAATAATCTTCTTTTTGCGGAAATGTCTGCTGCTGTGCTATTGCAGGGTAAACAAACACCCAACACAAAAATATGAATACAGCAGATTGGAACTTGAAATGATTCATTATCTATGAAAATTAACTAGCAATAACTTATGATATAATTTATAGAATTGGATAAAAGTTTCAATTCTTCTATTCAAGAGACATCGAATTGGGAGGCCAAGCGAACAATTAAATAGCAAAAATGAATGTATAAAGCTAATAAAATACAGGCAAAAAACCACAACGAATTTAACTCTATATATAAAAAATTAATAAAAAAAGAAAGCTCTGCAATAGCAGTTCCCGTAAGCCACTAGACAAATACCGATAAAAAAAGCTTTGATAGCTAAACAGCGGCCGATCTACGAAGAGCAGGCCGTCGGCCTGGGAACGGGCTATCTCATGAAATTTAATTTTAAAGGAGAGCTTATTGCTCAACTTCGTTTAGGAAAAGATAGCGTTTATCATCCCGGGGGGATAGATTTTGATGGTCAATATATTTGGATCCCAGTCTGTGAATATCGTCCCCACGGCAGGTCGCTGATTTACAGAATAGATCCGACTACCATGGAAGCGAAGGTTGAATTTACGGTAGACGATGCCATTGGAGCCCTTGTTTGCGATCGAGATCGACATGAACTCGTTGGTTTCAATTGGGATGCTATGCAGTTTTATACGTGGAAACAACAATTGCTCGATCGTGGTAAATGGCATTTAAAATCAATCTCTAACAATAATCAGCATTTTATTCATTTTCAGGATGGACAATATATGGGTCAAGGTTTGATGATTTGCTCCGGGGTCAACAGTTTTTTGAAAGATCCCCACGCAAAGGAGCGCATCGTAATCGGGGGCATTCAATTAATGGATATTCATACCTATCAGAGCACCTATACCCTGCCAATCCACTTAAGAAGTAAAACAGGTCGCATTATGACAAGTAATCCTTTTTACACCGATGTCGTTGACGGAAAGGTCTGCCTGTACTTTGTGCCCGATGATGATCAATCCACACTTTACATGTATGAGATAACTAATTCCAAATCATGAATTGCTCTGGGAGTCGCTATGGCTGAAATTGATATCAGACAAATACAAAAGAAATTAATTCGATGGTACACAAATTTGGTACTAAAACATTTATCAATAGTCTCTGGAATGTCGATAAACTGGTTTTGAATGATCCAGCTGAATTTGGCAAAGTGCATCAGAACGGGGCAAATATAGTCCAAGCAGATTATCCTGAATTATTACTCAGACACCTTCGTTTACATAAACTTCACCAATAGATTACAATTTATCCGGAAGTCTATCGTCCATACTAAAAATAAAAAACCACCCTTATTATGACTTTCGTTCCGTGAGGCAATAGCTGCTCAGATCAGCTCGTTTTATTACGAATAAATAACCCCCGAGTCATATTATTATTTTATTTGACCAACTCAAAAAAAATAATTTAAATTTATTACAACACAAAAATGTTCATTACAAAATTCAAATCCATATGGAAAATATTTTGATTTATATCGTTGATTCGACAGAGAAATCAATCGCGGTAAACCACACTTTAGCCGATCTCGACCGTAATGGTGACATTCGTATTTATGAGTCTATAACCATCCGAAAAACAGATCAGGGTGGTTTTGACGTACTGAAAGACGCGACAGAAGAGGGCGGCTGGAAAACACTCGGCGGAGGTGCCATCGGTGCATTGATCGGTATTGTGGGCGGTCCACTAGGTTTATTGCTGGGCGGACTTACCGGAACATTTATCGGGGCGACGATGGATACCGAAGAATTTGTTGTGTCGACCGATTTTATTGATCAGGTCAATAATAGCTTGCAAGTGGGGGAAATAGCAGTGATTACTGTTGTTGACGAAACAAGCCCAGATTTCGTGGATACAGCTTTGCAACCCTTGGAAGGACGATCCTTCCGGACGAGTGTTGATGAGGCCTATGATCATTATCAGGAACGCGTAGAAAAGGCGGCTTCCGAAGAACACGCAGCGGAAAAAGCCAAACGGGAAGCCAAGAAAGCCGAACGGAAAGAAAAACGTGCGGAACTCCGCGAGAGTGTCAAGAAAAAGATTTCAGACTGGTGGGACAAACTTTAATTTAAGCATCTTTAACTTCAAGCAGCTTCGGCTAACGATAAGGGCTGCTTGGAGTTTGGGAAAAATCGCCAAAACTCCACCCCTAGCAAAACGGCGTTTGAAGTAAGCGACAAAAAGACAAAAAACGCAAGGATCGTAGTGAACAGGCGAATAAATAAACCGCTTGATACAGATACTCAAAAGGACAGGACCAACTCACAGGGTGGTAAACAGAAGATTTAGACTTTTGAAGAACGTTGCACTACTTTTGGTTTTACCCCGAAATGCTTCTTAAAACTTGCTGAGAAATGCGCAGGATTGTTATAGCCTAAAAAGCGTGAAATTTCATTTATAGGCCGGTCTCCTTGTGTAAGTAAGCTCCTAGCTTTTTGCATTCTCACCTTGGTCAAATGCCCATAAATGGTTGTACCATAGCAGAGCTTGAAATATTTCTTTAAATAGTTTTCATTCGTTCCTAATTCAGCAGACAATTGCGATAAAGATTGCGGATCGGTCAAACTATTTTCTACTATTCTTTTTGCTTCCGCCATCAGTTTTTTCATTTCCGGACTAAGGCTATTATCCGTTCGAGACACCGTATTACCAAGTTTATGCTGGTCAAATGTTCGCGCCAATAACTCCATGAGTTTACCAAAACAAAATAAGGATTTCCATTCCTGATCAAGCTCCGAATTGAGCAACTCGGTTATAATCCTTTTCTGCTGTACACTGATCAAAGCCGAATTGTCAAACAGGATGCCCGATCGCGACGATTCTAAAAGCATATGAAGTTTGGCCAGAAAAGGGCTTTCCTGCGTCAAAAATGACTCGAATAAGGAGACCGGAATATTGACTTCAACAAAACTTTCTGCAGGATGTTATACTGCCGCGCTTTGGAGCAGTTTACACCATCAACCCACAGATCAATCTATATGGAACTTACGTAAAAGGCTATAATCCGCAGACAGCTTCGGCACTGGCAAACCCTAATGCCGGAGGTCCATTTGATCCACTCGAAAATGACATGACCGAATTTGGATTAAAAACAGCCTGGTTGGACGGAAAACTCCAGGCAAGTACAGCTATCTATCAGATCAATCAGAAGAATACGCTTTACCCCGCCCCCACTGCCGACAATGCAGATTTAATGGAACAAATCGGAAAAGAAAGATCGAAAGGGATAGAGTTTGATATTCAGGGTCAAATTCTCCCGCACTGGAGTGTTATTGCCTCCTATGCCTACAATGATGCAAAGATTACCGAAGGTGGAAATAATGAAGAACTGAACAGACAAAAACCAAATGCGCCTCAAAATACGGCAAACATCTGGACCAGATTCTCCATTCCTTCCGGAAAAGCAAAAGGCTTGGGAATCGGCGTCGGGGCCAATTATGTGGATAAGCGAAACCTTTCCCTTAACCAGAACCAGACCATCCCATCCTACAGTTTACTGAACGCAGCATTATATTATACCATTGGAAAAGTACAATTGCAGGCCAACTTTAATAATATCACCAATAAAACCCATTGGGTAGGTGGTTACGATTATATCCGTCTATTTCCAGGTGCACCACGTAATTTACTATTTACACTAGGCTATACCTTTTAAGCATGACTTTAAAAAAGATGATCTTGTTTTTACACCGCTGGATCGGATTATTGTCCGGTCTGGTGGTTTTTATCGTAAGCATTACAGGCGCTATTTATGTATTTGAAAAGGAACTATTTGCCCTATTTCATCCAAGTTATGTAACGGTAACGGCACAGAAAGGCAAGAAAATACTTCCCCTTTCCGTCTTAAAGGCAAATGCGCAGCGTGTCACCGATCATACCATTACCATTATCCGTGTTCCTGCTACAGATGATCAACGACAAGTTCATCTATTTGAAGCACTTAAGCGCCGTCCAAAGAACGATGTCGGGGGTGTATTTGTAAATAAAGAAATCATCTATTGGGACCGTATTTTCGTAGATCCCTACAGCGGCCGCGTTTTAGGAAAAATAGACGTTGAGACAAACTTCTTCTGGATTGTAAGGCAGATCCACCAATTCCTTTATCTCCGGCGCGACGTAGGGAGCGCAATCGTAGGGAGCAGCGTCCTGCTGTTTATCATTACACTAATTTCGGGGCTTTTCCTTTGGTGGCCAAAAAATCGGAAGGTAGCTGTAAAGCGGTTAAAAATAGATTTCAGCGCGAAGTGGAAACGTCTCAACTATGATCTTCATCAAGTACTTGGCTTTTATGCATTTTTGTTCGCGATTGTCATCGCATCAACCGGTTTGGTTTGGTCCTTCAAGTGGTGGGAAACTAGCATCTACTGGCTTATGGACGGTAAGCGGCCCAATACGAAAATAGAAGAACCAAAAATTCAAGGCAGCCCGGTGACAGAATCACGTGTAGCACTTTTAGACCTGATATGGTCTGACGTTCTGAAAAAGGACAGTACACATCAGGGCGTTTTGATCAATTTGGTTCCCGAAACTACTCAAGCTAATGTAAATATCTATACGAAAGGAAATACCTGGTGGTCGGCCTCCGATGCCTATGCCTATGATCTTCGGAATGGGAGTGCATACTACAAACGCCTACAAAATGATAAAACACTGGGCATGAAATGGCGAAACTCCAATTACGATATTCATGTCGGAAAAATAGCCGGGTCTACAGGCATGTGGATCGCTTTTGTAACGAGTTTAATCTGTGCCTCTCTGCCGGTAACAGGTTTCTACATTTGGTACGGTAGAAAATTTAAAAAGAAAAAATCACGCTTATAGCATACAGGTTTACAGCCCTCTGGGCAAATAGTTAACGTTCTGCTGTTCAAAAAATTATTTATATTTTACGTCGACTTCATCATAAACTTTTTTCTCAAAATATCCCGCTTATGCTTCACACGATATAACCGCTTGAAACAGAAGTTCCGTCTAAATAACACGACTACCCTTAAAGAATTTCTAAGAAGACTACTGCAAACAACAGAAAGAAGTTTTTTCACCCCGAACGGGTATAAAGTATGTAAAAAATATAAAAATTATACCCGATACAGTATAATTTAAGAATATTTACTATATTTATATCAGATAGGGTATAATTATGGATTCATTACGCGTGTTTGTAAAACAGAAACGAAAAGAATTAAAGCTAACACAGGAAGATTTAGCTGCGAATGCTGGAGTCGGCTTAAGGTTTGTGCGTGACCTCGAGCAGGGAAAAAAAACATTACGTTTAGACAAAATAAATGACATATTGGCGTTATTCGGTAAAGAAGTTGGTGTAATTGATCAAATTAAAGAGTGATGGCACGCGAAGCAAAAATATACTTTCATGATGACTTGGCTGGATTTCTAATTGAGACAGATCATGGTTATTCATTTAGTTATGATAAGAATTATCTAAAAAAAACTGATCCACAACCTATCAGTCTAACTTTACCGATTTCCGAAAACACTTATTATAGCAATATATTATTTCCGTTCTTTGATGGATTAATTCCTGAAGGATGGTTATTGGAAATCGGTGAAAAGCATTGGAAACTCAATCCCAGAGATCGTTTTGCGCTGTTGATAAACCTATGTCGAGACACTATAGGAGCAGTTTCTGTTTATCCGATGGAGGCGGAAAACGATGGCTAATTGTTTGTTTTGCTATAAACCAGTTGAAACAGGAGACTATCATACAGCATGTTCAAGAGTGTTTTTTGGAACAACTCAAGTTCCCTATTTGGAGTTGGACCAGGAAAAATTGAAAAAATTAGGCGAAGTTACTGTAGCTGAGCGATTGGCAATAACTGGCGTACAGCCAAAAATATCACTCAGTCTAAATGGAGAAAAGGGCAGTAAGCGACTTACCTTAGTTGGTCTTTGGGGAGATTATATCCTGAAACCTCAATCAAAAGAATATCTACTCATGCCAGAAGTAGAAGATCTAACGATGCACCTCGCAGCGTTATTTAAGATAGAAACAGCAAAACACGCATTAATACGAACTTCCACAGGAGAACTGGCCTACATTACAAAACGATTTGACCGTAAGAAGGGCAAAAAAATCCACGTTGAAGATTTATGTCAATTATCGCAGCTTATGACCGAGCAAAAATACAATAGCTCTTATGAACGCGTAGGAAAAATCATCAAGCAATTTGCTTCCAACACCGGATTAGATGCAATCAAATATTTTAGGCTCGTACTGTTTAGCTTTTTAACTGGAAATAACGACATGCATCTCAAGAATTTTTCACTCATGCATACGAATCATGGTGTTTTATTATCACCAGCATATGATCTCATCAATGTTAACTTAATCTATCCAAAAGATAAGGAAGATATGGCTCTCACATTGGGTGGTCGTAAACGAAAAATAAAACGGTCAGATTTTAACCAGCTTGCGCAAAGCTTGGGAATTCCTGAACTGGTCAGAGACAATATATATAAAGACTTCAGGAGAAATGCTGATAGAGTTAAAGAAATAATTGATCACAGCTTTCTAACAGATGATTTCAAAGAAAAATATGTTCAAATTGTCCACACTAAATTAAAACAGATCGAACTATAGAAAAGAATTTAGTGATCATGAGTGAACTACTATTTACCATCCTCTTTATTATGGCTTCTACTTTAGGTGTTTCACAATCCTTGACTAAGGAAGCCACTGCTAGCTGTTAGCCAGCCCCGAGCTCTTCAGCCAGCGTTTGTAAGCCTTGATTAGCTTCTTCAAATCGTTTAAGTTCGACCGCATAAGATTCAGTAACGGTTTCGAGCAAGACACTTCCCGCGGTAAAGTCAACATAAGCCATCACCGTATCACCCCCCCACATCCAATCAAAAATCAGGGCATAACCCTCCAAAACAAAGCGTTCCAATTGTTTTAAAAGAGCCAGCATCGGCAATATTTCAAGATAGTTTTCACTGAAGTTCAGTACGGCGAATGTCCAGTGTTGCTTTTCCTCATCGTAATACTCCTTCGCGCCATAAAATTGATCCTTGAGCAGATTATCGAAGACTTCACGAATGCGCGCCTGTGAATAACTTGGAATAATTTCCAACGTTGTTTTGCTGTACATCTGCCGACTCTCCCACCACTGCGACCAATTATCATCTTTGTTCGGGGAAATCGGTTTAGAAGAAAAATACTCGTTTAATCTCGATTTTTCTATTTTAATACTTATGTAAAGGCTATCCAGTTCCATACGATTATTCTAAGCTATTCTTAACTTTTTTAAACGTTACCAGCTCGACAGTTTGATTTTACCATCGCTATCAAAATCCGAATTGTCCGTCACCCTTTTGAGGTTCAGCTGCTTTAATGACAAGCCTTCCTGCAGAGGCACCCCTGTAGACTTTATCCGAAATAAGGGATATGATAGTGGCTTCTCGTTCCATTCCAGCACAAACTCGTATCCATCTACGATCTTTTGTTGGTCATCTGTTTTGATGATCAAGATATTGTGAAAGGTTTGCTCCGGCTTAGCCATATCGCTATCTGGTGAGATACCCCTTGCCTTATAGGTGGCGATAAACTTATAATAATGGTACTTGCCATTTATGGGGTTGAATACTAATTCGCGGCTGTTGTTTTCTTTGATCAAAGCTGAAAAAGACTGCTCAAAATCATCCAGTAACTTGTAATTAAAATCGGTATTGATCTTATTAGCGACCAATATATAGGTCTTTTCATCTTTACCGGCACTATTTCCCTTCGCTTGGTTTTGTGCAGCAACCGAATAACAAGTAAACCAGCCTAATAATAGGACTATTAAATATCTCATCCTACTAATTTATTAAAATTCAAAGAATATTCCTTAGCTGGCCAGCAATCATTTCATTTTTCGATTTTTAGGTGACATAAGCGGAAAACTTTTACACTACTCCAATAAATTTTCCAATCGCTTATCATGTATTGGTCAATCGGGAGCCATTATTCTCGCAAATGCCCAATCATTTGTGATCAAAATGCAGCTTTTAGTATCCGGGGTTAGCTATTAACTTATATTTATTAAATTTGTAGCATTACGCATATTATTTCCGTTGGCAATAGTATAGTATCAAAATAAATTATGAAAAGACCTATTTTAACGAAATGCGCAGTTTTATTGATTTTCCTTTAATAGGTCTACTGACCTATTCTATATTATTATGCTGAACATATTTCAAAAAGTAAATAAAGGGCAATGGTTGCTCTTTATCCTACCATTCTTTCTATTTGGGTGCGAAAAAGATGAGTGCGATGGCACCACCTGTGCGCAGAATTGTATTGTACTATCGG
This sequence comes from Sphingobacterium sp. HSC-15S19, assembly GCF_050433745.1. Lineage (NCBI taxonomy): Bacteria > Pseudomonadati > Bacteroidota > Sphingobacteriia > Sphingobacteriales > Sphingobacteriaceae > Sphingobacterium > Sphingobacterium sp. HSC-15S19. Next base: position 16,520 of record NZ_JBNPWQ010000047.1, on the reverse strand, counting down.
GAGTTGTTGTGGATACTCCTGCGAACAAATTATTATCTGATGTAGAAGTAGGAATTTCTTTCCAATATTACAGTTCGTTCCTTAAACCATCTATAAGTTTGGGGAAAACAAAGACAGATACCAAAGGCAAATATAGTTTTCGATTTGATGCCAGCAAATACCTATCCCGAGAAGGCTTTTTTATAGTTAGTGTCAAAAAGAATGGTTATTATCTTAATGCATACCATCCAGATTCCTATCAAAGCGTAGCTTCTTATGACTTGGACGAGCTCAAGTATGATACGCCAACCGATGAACGAATAATGCTTTTTAAAAGGGGTGAAATGGAGTTGCATCTCAAAAATGTCAAAAAACTCGATTTGAAAATGCTTTCGGTTAGCTATGGTCCAGAGAAATTCAATACTGGTTTTTCTATCGCTCCTGTCCCTCGTGATTTGGATACCATCGTTAGGGTAACTATTCCTGCCGATATGGAATCTGTATTAAAATGGCAAGGCTACAATGGACCGAACCCCTTACAATTCGACAAGGCCGCCACTGTTAATTCAGAAAAAGGAAGCTTTACACGCTATCAGTTAGATTTCTAGTGAGAATTAGCGCCAATTAAAAAGAGAAAACAATTATAAAATCTATCATCATACATTCAATATGCTTAACAAATTACTTTCCAGGATATTTCTTTCCGTTTTAACTTTATCAGCAACCGGCCTCTATGCGCAGCAAAACAATAGTGGCAGTTATGAGATCGAACTTTCTTTTACTCCGCTAGCAGAGCGTACTATTGGACCGCGGAAGAGCGCTTTTGGAGCAGGTAGCGACGCCAGTAAGAATTATATAGTCGGGTTGCTCCGCGTAGGCTATCACTATAATGAAACATGGTCTTTTGGTGTTGGTCTGGGCTATTCCCATCAGAACATTACGACAACATCAGGAATAGTCGATCCATCGGTGGAGCGGATGCAATATTCCTCGGAACTTTCTATTTGGGAAGTCCCTTTAGATGCCAGGGTAAAATTTTTGAAATATCTCTACGCAAATGCGGGACCGATGTTACACTTCCAGCAGAACGCAAATAGTTATGTAGACAAACAGCATGGCATAGGTTTCCATATTGGACTAGGCGCAAAGGTGCCATTATCCCAACAGTTTGCCGTCACGCTTTTTCCACACTACAAAATGTACTCCCTCATCCCTTTCCAATCGGGGAGAAATTATGATCGTGTGCGGGTTTTAGGAATTGGTATTGGCGTGAATTATAGAATTGCTAAATAGTAATTGCTTTTTCGCATGGGAAATCCCGATTTTAAGCAATATGTTCATAGCGATAGAAATCGAGCCTATTTCTTATCAAACCAACGTTTAAAATCAGCAGCATGGTAACGGCTTACCAATATATCATCTTGCTTCTCAAAAGACGGCTTTAGTTCAATCGTTAATATACCATTTTCTAAAGCACGATATTCTTTAATGATACTCCGATTAACGATATAACGCCTGTACATCAGGTAATATTGATTATGGTCGAGGACCTTCATCAATGTCTCGAGGCTGTAGTTGTGTGTATATTCCTTACTACTCGTCAAGGTCAGGAGCTTTTTATCATTCGCCGAGCTTTTGATAAAGGCAATGCCGTCAAGTGCGACATAGTTATCTTCATAACCGTATTTCACCCCAAGACAAGGAGCAAGCTTGATCGCATCGGAAAGGTCCTCACTCCGCTCATCCTCCAATTTCATTTGCAGTGTTTCATAACTTACAACTACCTCCCTGAGAGCAGCCAACTCAAGTTCTGCCTCTAAGTATTGATCTTTCACAAATCGGGCAAATCGCATAACGTATATCACCAGAAATAACATGTTCAAGATGCTAATAAACAATAACACAAACCTAAATTCGTTGCGCATGTAAGGTATGATAGCCCCCCAGCCTTTTGCAGTGAAAGGAAAAAATACCAGCATCACAAAAACCACTGTAAGTAGTGCAGGCAACAGCAGTCCGTAGAGAATTTGCCTGATCAGACGAGGCTTAAAATCTGTCAGCCACGATAATCTGCTATCCATATACCGATTAAAAATATGTGCCCCACGAAGCACAGCCATAACGATCAGCGAAGAAAGAAACCAATAGAGATAAAATTTGGGCATTGCATACCTCGCATCAAAAACAAGAAATTTGTTGGGCGAACAGAAAAAATTACCCAACAAAACAGCCAACAATAGCTGAACCCTAATCGGGATGTAGTTAACCTGAATCTCGGAATGAAATTTCTCAATAAGTTTTTTAGTTTGCATAAAGTTTAATCGGTTAAGGCAAACTAAAATAAAAATTTTTCGGATAAAAAATTAAAAATAGCGTTGCAGGATTCCGTCAAAATTTACGGAATCCTGCTTTATTTTGCATTCCTACTTAAATACGCACCACCATTCGTGCTATAATTTTATTTTTATGTCCTCACCAAAAATGCACCTTAAATAGTCATTAAGCAATATATAAGCAATCTATCCTTTACCGTTCATCCCATTTCAGACATTTTAGCTTGCCTTCGAAGAAAGACCTTGTTAATTTTATAACAACACAATTAATTAATGGATAAACAATGTATTAAAATCATTTGGCATAGACCAAATGACCAGTTACCCTAAAAAATAAATGATGAGAAAATTAAGAATAACCTATGGACATTCTTTTTATAGTTCCTCGATAGAACAGTGTTTCTATTGCGAACGCCACTTGAGTGACCATAACAACTGGACCAACCTCCAGCGGTGCAATGACCTATTTCGTCCATCGACGAAACTAAGCGGCAATAAGATCAGGGTTGTCGTATGCCATACCTGCCAAAGAGCCAAATCACGGCTTGAACCCGAAGAGTTTATCGAAATACTGCAAGCCAGCTTTGACAGAATACAGGAGTTTAAATATATTGCTGTATCGCATATCCAGACCATCATCAGCAATATTCTTTACATCCTGGACCATCTGGAGCCTGATCTCAACGGACGGAATCTTACTGTGCTCAAGAGAACGAACTCTGAAAACCCTCAATTAAAGTACCAGGCGGTGTCCAGCCCCCTTTCTATCCAACCGAACGCATCGCAGATGAATACAAGTCTGACTTGCTATTACTGCAATACAGCATTGGACATCTCACGGCAAGATCCCAGCCGTCAGATCACCCGCGATCATGTACGCCCTGCTTCCAAACACCCCGAATCGAGACAAATTGTGTTCAGCTGTCATAGCTGCAACAACAGCAAGGCGAATGATGAGCCTGAAATTTTCCTAGCAAAACTAAAAATTGCCAATACCCATAAACAGAACTATAAGAAAATACCGTATCATCTGCTCAGCACTATTATTGTTAATCTACAAGATTTGATCCATAAATCCCTGAAGCCTTTTGCTCCATACCCGGTACTAGCCATCCTCCAACGCTACGACCTTTCGCTCCTGCGACAACAGCTTCACGGTAAAAATCGGCAACTTTGGCTCGAGCGGATTGATGACTACGCCTTGCTAGAATTGCTCTTGCTTTGTCTCGGTGCTCAAAACAATCGTTCGCAGGATGGCTTAGCACATGATGCCGCTTTTTTTAACATCACACTTTGGCGAGAGCGACTTGAACTTGCCTTGGAAATCGGATGGATCTCGGCGTTCTACCGCATCGATACGATCGATTTTCACGCGCTGATGGAAGAGCAGGATTTTGATCAATTTTATATTCTAAGCGATCGGGGCCGCGCGGCCCTACAGCTGGAGACAGTCTGTAGTCAACAACAAAAAAAATAAAATTAATGGAACATAGTGGATCATATCAAAAGCTTATCAAACATTTAGAATCCTACAGAAGGCTCACTGAAAGCCAGGAAAATATCTTACGCAAGCTGATTACTGTCAAATACTGTAGCCCGAAAGAGGTGTACCTCGAGCGAGGTGGTATCGCCAAACATATCTGCTTTATCCATACTGGTTATGCTTTGGGCTATGAGCATATTGACAAGGAATTCCGACTATCCCGTATCTGGCAAGAAGATCAGATTATCTTAAAGACCGATAGCTTACTGGCCTTCCAGCGTAGCGAAATGAATATTATCTTTCCAGAAGGCGGCAATATCATCGAGATCCCTGTTGAACATCTCTTACAAGCGACAGAACTAATCCCTTTTTTCCATTATCTGCTCCTGCAAGAGCTCAAATATTACCAGCAGCAGGAAAATTTATTCAGATTAAAAAACAGCAGAGAATTGATACGCTGGTTTCATCATCACTATGCTGATATTCGGTTTAAACTCACCGATCTTCAGATCGCCCAGTTTCTGGGAATCACACTCAGGTGGTACAATCAGAACAAAAATAATCCTAGCTTGGAATAAAAACAGCAGAAATAGGAAAAGAAACTCAACAGTTAGGAATTAATGTCCGCACTATAAGAATTAATGCTATAGTAATTCCTTGCTGACGAGTCTACCTTAGTATCATAATCAAAAACATACGATTATGATGAAAAATAAATTCGCAGTGAAGGCATCACTCTTCACTTTAATCTTGGCAATGCTCGCAATCGGTACGTATGCGGCAGTTGCAGTGATGAAGAAAAATGTATCACCTGAAGTAAAAGCGTCTACGACGTATTATTACAATGGTCCGTCCACCAATTTATCTACGAATGTAATGGACCCCACAAATTGGAGTCCATCACAAAATTCGAGTTTTACATGTGGACAACCGACTGACATTCCTTGTAGTTTAGATGTTCCATCTGACCAAAGTATTGACGAACATCTTGATAATCTAGGCAGTCTGTCAGCTGTCCAAAGCGCTGCTCCTTCGCGAAGAAGCAAATAACTCAACGTGGGTTTTGGGTAATCCCCGATTGCTCAATCACTTTCTGAGGTATTAAAATGTTCGCGCGAGAATCATTCGGTGGCAAAAGATATTCTTTTCCCCGAATGGTTCTTTTTAATGTGATACCTGCCCCCAACCTATTGAGGCGCTTTACATCGCCAAACCGTATACCACGCCATAACAATTCTTTTCTTCGCTCACATAAAACCTGATCCAGCACCGTAGTCTCAGGCACTGGGATCATTTTGTCAAGCCTATAACTCAAAAACTCCTGCAAGGTACTGCTTGCTTCATTGATTTTTCCTGTTCGGGCAGCACATTCCGCCCGGATGAGATACATTTCAGCAACCGTGGGTCCACAGAAGGTACCACCGCCGCCGCCGCCATAATCCCCCCGGAATAAAAGGGCGTCATCTTTTTTATTAAAGAATAAGGATCTCCTCAAATCTCCCTCCCCATAGCTTTGATAGAGCATACTATCCATACGGCTCACGTCGATGCTAATGGAATAATATGCCGTTGTCAGAAAACGGGGATAAATGATTTCAGAATTGTTATTGACATTAAAAGGGAATTTCTTTCCACCGTCAACCTGATGATAATCCAACAGTTTAAAATTTGATTGGATGCATTTTTCAGCGTATACTCTGGCCTTTTCATAATTTTGCATATAAAGATATACGCGAGCCAAATAGGCCCATGCAGCAACCTTGCTGGCCCAATAAATATTGCTCTGCTGATCCGGCAATAGCGCCTCTGCTTTTTGCAGATCTTCGACAATAAGATCAAAGGTTGCCTTTAGCGATGCCCGGACAGTCTTTTCGTTAAAATCATCGGTCACTTTAAGCGGAAGCCCCAGTGTACTTTCCGCCTGCTGAGGATCAAATCCAGCACACCACACCTGCGCCAGTTCATAAAGATTGATTGCTCTATTGAAATACCCCTGCCCTTTGACATCAGCTGAACGAGCGCTGATACCATTTTCCTTTTCAAATGCTTCCACACCATGTATGGCAACATTCGCTCTATATATATTTCCATAGGCCAAAGACCAACCTCCACTACCATCACATTCCTGGATCATGGGACTATCTTCCAAGCGGTAAAGGTCGCGGTCCGTTTGACAAAACAAAGCATCATATTCATCATCAGGAAGATAATGATCTACCGACATTACTTCACCTTCGGGAACAGCCAAGCTATTATTAATACTGTTCATGAGCGCCCGATAATCTTCCAATGAAGTGGGAACTGCCAGTTTGCTATCCGATTTAACATCCAAAAAAGATGTACAACCGGTAGAGCCAAGCAACAGCAGGATAAAAATGGAAATTAGAATAATTGTATTTTTCATGATAAGTTCATTAAGCATTTAAAAACTAATGCGGCATCCAAAGGACCACTGCCGTGGTGGACTGATTGCATTAAAGCGATTTTCGTATTCAGGGTCAAAATCCTTCTTTGTAGCTTTCCATAAAAGTCCCACATTTTCGACATTCAAAAACAAGGTCGCATCGATCTTGCTCTGCAGTATCTTCTCCAAGTTGTATTGCAGATTGACATATTGTAATCGAATATTCGAAGCAGGTTCGATCAGCACAGAGGCATTGCGGTAGTAGTTTTCCCGATTAGTATTTAGCGGATAGATCATTGCGGGTACGGAAGTTTTGTTTTCATCGCCTGCTTCTTGCCACCGCAGCTCATAGTCTGCATGCGTTATATTCTGCGCAAAGAGAGCACTATAGTCTATGCTCCGGGAGCGGATATAATGCCCCAATTTATAGAGCAAACGAAAGTCTACTGTCAGCTTTCTGAATCGAATGCTGCTCCCCGCAGAACCGAACCAACGCGGCAGTGTCGGCCCTTCGTACACCATATCTTCCAGCGTTGTATTATTATATATTTGTCGGTAATCTTTGGACTCTACCCCATCCATATAACCGATGGGATTTCCGTCTGTATCAAGTCCTTTCCAAGGGTAAGCGAAAAGCGAATAGACAGGTTTGCCCACGATACCTGCAATCGTACGTTCATTGATAAAATTCCGTCCAATGGCATTGTTCAAATAATACTTTTCCACTTTGTCGGCACTTCTGCTGAGATTTATCTGAAACCTAAGTCCCCAATCACTTCCTTCCAATGCGTTTACTCCGATGGCAAGATCCAGCCCCGAAGCTTTCATTTTTGCCGAATTGCGCACAACCGTGGCACCGATTCCAGCTGTGGGATCCATTTCATCCAACCCGTAGAGATCGCTTCCTTTTTTTGCGTACCAATCGAAGGTCAGATTGAGCTTATTTTTCCAAAGCATAAGATCAGTCCCCAGATTTAATGTCGCTATACTCTCCCATTTCAATTCGGGATTAGCATACGAAGCAAATGTGGCAATCGGAAAATTGTTCAGCACATTGCTCCCGATATATTGGATCGTATTGACCGACGCCATAGACGGATCCACATTACCACTGAAACCATAAGTAGCGCGCATGGTTAACTTATCGACCTGACCTTTATTTTCCATCGCTTTCCAGCTTGCGCCTACAGACCAAAGCAGGTTCCATTTATCATTGGTCCGCAGTCCAAAAAGGTTGGTCGCATCACGCCGTACACTGCCTGATAGATTAACCTTGTTTTTATAAGAATAGACTGCATTAGCAAAGACCGAAAGATAGCGGACTTCTGTCTGCGACAAAGATTGACCATTCGGAATCGTATTAAGTCCACTTGTTGCCAAATCGGGAAAACGCGAGGTATAATCAACGTTCGCAAAGGAAAGGGTCGTCGGATTATAGCCATAGAAACGAGATGACTCCCCTGCCCCCTTATTCATGCGGCCCTCGAAACCCAAGATCCCCGAGATTCCGTGAACATCTATAGTACGGTTAAAATTGAGCTGTAACCTCGCGTTGTGGGCAGTCTGTCGTGCTACAGACTGATCCAGAACTCCCCCTTTGGGTATGTGGTAGGTGACGACACCTGTTGAACGGTCAATTTCCGAAAAGGAATTGACTAGGTTACGGCTAAAATAACTATCCGGACCATGCAGATTTTTACCATCTGTACGATCGAGCATCAGGTTATATTTGAGATCAATGCTTAATGATCGAGAGACATCATATTTAAGCCCCGTATTCCAATTCACAATCCATTGTTGACTACCGTTATCCTGATGACGGTAATCGGTCAATGGATAATAGTTCCAATCAAGGATATAACCTTCCTTCGCCATCCGATCCACATAATCGTTGTTACGCTGTGCAATGCGAAGAGGAATTCCATGATCATCAGCGAAAGTAGCATAAGGATAAAGCTCATAAGTTGACATCTTAACATCACCATATGCAGGCATCCCCGTCGACGTATTGAAATGGATAAGGTTAAGATCCATTGACAGAAGCATATCCTTACGGATCTTCAAGGCGTTATTGAGTTTGTAGGTCAACCTCTCACTTCTATTTTTTGTCGACCCAACCTCCTTATCGTATCCCAGCGAGGACATCCAAGCAAATTGACTGCTTCCACCATTGCCCTGTAAGTGATATTGCTGAAAGAGTGAATTGCTATAAAAATGTTTTCGGTATTCATCGCGTACATCTAAACCGACGAGACCAGCTTTCAGGTTGTCATATTCCTCTTGGCTTATTTTCTGCTTTTTCAACCGGTCCAAAGCTTCCACCACTGGGCTCAAAGGCAGCATGGCACTGCTGTTAATCCGGCTATTGTAATAGCCCTTATTGAACAGGAATTCTTCCACCCCGATAAAGTCCGGCGTCGACATCAGATCTAACCTATTCAAATCTGGAGGAGCACCCGTTTTTATCGCTGTAGAAAAGCGAAAGCGCTGGCGCTGATTAAATTGTCCTTTCTTGGTCGTTACCACGATCACCCCATTACCGGCACGCACGCCCCAAATCGCTGATGCCGCAGCATCTTTGAGCACCGTGACATTTTCAATATCTAGCGGGTTAATATCATCAAGATTTCCTTCGTAAGGAAAGTTGTCCACGACAACCAAAGGATTCTTTTCGGCTTTAATAGTGCTTAAGCTTCTTACCATCAATCGGTTTGCCGAAGTACTGTTATTGTCCAACATCACACCATTCGCTAATGAAGGCAACATTCCAGTAATACCGCGGCCTATCTGTTGTTCAAGCTGCTGTTTGCTCACGCTGGAAAAGGATCCTGTCACACGATCTTTTGGAATACTTTGATAACCTGTATTAATAACCACTTCATCGATCATCCCATGCTTTAAAGCAAGTGACACCGTCAGCTCAACATGCTGCCGATCTGCTTTGACGAAAATGCTCGTATCCTGATAAGCGATATGTCGAAAAGTCACCTGCTGGCCACCTATCTTTTCGGCAATTGAGAACCGTCCCCTATTATCCGTCTTTGCTTTAGCGGCATCCTTTATTACGATGTTTACATCCTTAATAGGCAATCCAGATTCTTTATCCAATACTGTTCCGCTTAGTTGAGCTCGAGCGGATGCCGCAACCAAAAGCATCAGCAAAAGCCAGATTATTCTATTTCTTGCCATCTTTTGGATTGATTAAGTTCAACATGTCTTTGATATGTCCGTCTGTTACACTAAGGGCTAGCGTCAATCCGATCAGGTCGCCACGTGGCCCTATCCATACATACCGGGGGTAGATATAGTTAGGAAACAATTGCTGAAGGTAATCCTCTTCGATGATGGACTGGAATTTTCCTGACAGCGAGCGTTCGGCAAGTCGATCCTGAATCTTGGCAATATTTGTATAGGTGTCTTTTGTTTGTGTTGGATTGACATAGATAAGCTTTGCATCAGCGGGAAAACGGCTGAACAACTCATCTTTTTCTTTCATCTGTCCCAGACATATAGCGCACCATGTTGCCCAGAAATCCAACACCAATAATTTCCCACGGTAAGCTTCGAGCGTCTGCCGGGTGGTATCGCCATTGTTGTAGACGAGGTATTCCCTTTCCCAAAATTCTTCGGGCAGCTTCTGACCGATAAGCAATGGATTCGCTTTAATAAGCCCATCGGCCCCGCTGTCCTTGCGGGGCGTCTGAGCTGATAAACTAAACATAGAAACTAAACATAAAAACAAGCATGTCAAAATCATGCGATAGGCACGCGTATAATATGCAACGAATAAAAAGCATTTTAAAGCCCGCTGAACAACTGGACCTATCAATCCAAGCAAAGCATTGGCTCGAAACACAAAAGCCTTACAGATCGACTTAAAGAACCTTAAAACAGATCGTTCAGATTCTACTCCATAAGTCAATCTAAAATCTCCCACCTTTTGAAAAGCTCGCTTTTGTTGTGTGGGCCTTGTGCAATCGTTTAGTTGTCCTTGTGTATAACAAGGGCTTAGCAAGGGTGAACCTAGGGTCGCGCTATAGTCAAGCTTGTGTGTTTCTTGTGCCAAGCTATAGTCGACCATTACCAGATTAATTCCTGCCGAATTTTTACATTTCATCGGATTTTCATCGAGTCTGCATCGGGTTTTGATCGGTGTAGCCCGATGAGATCCCGATGAAAACTCGATGCCAATAGCATGAAAGGCAGAAGTAGGGGCAAAGTTGGTCAGGCAAAAGTCCGAAGAAGGTGATATCTCTTCCCCTCTTCGGCTGACCTTTGGCTCAGCTTCGAGACTTCTTCGGGACCTGTTCGAGACAGGCTTGGCACACCTTCGGCTCGGCTTCGGCGGGGCTTCGAGTACGCTTCGACTCCTACCCGAAGCGCAGTCGAACAACATTCGAAGCGTTCCCGAAGAAGAGGCGACGCTGGTACGACGCAGTGTCGAACGATCCTCAAACAAAAGCCGAAGGCTGCCCGAAGAATCAGCTTTTTTTACAAGGTTCTGAGCGCTAATCGTACAGCGCTTTTTTAGCAGGATCGAAGTACCTTTGAAGTACGTTTTTCCTTGTCTAATTTTCTTACGCAAATTTTGCGTAATTAGTACTATATCTGTGCTTAAGTAGTGCTTCACAGGTACTTGAAATATATAGGTTATATAGCCCTTAAAAAAGGCTAAAAATTTCAGGGTTTTCATTATTTAGTTTGTTAGTGGTTATTCGATAACCGACCGAAAAATTCAGCGACTTTCTTGCTCAATTCTAGCTCTTTTCCGATGCGCTCTTCAGCTTCTGCTGACAGCTGCATTTTACGTAGGTCTATATTGCGATAATTGGCGACATTGTAGGCGATCAACACCCGATACAATGCGGTTGCAAATTCTTGCATTTCCTCATCTTTCAAGAGCCTATTCACTCCTGCGCCACCATTAAGATACGTGCCCAACAGCTGCAATATATTAGCAGATACAGTCTCTAGCGCATAGCAATTCCAGAATTCCTCAATCTCCTTTATAGGGTTATAATAATCCTTATGGACTTCATAGATCAACCAATCAAAAGCAAATTGTAGCACTAAAATCCTTTTCATTTTTCAGTCTGTAATCTTTAACCGAAAGTACATAGCATCCCCTCCCCGATCGAAATCAGCATTTTATTGGGAGCCGATGTTACTCAGTTCACATTAGTAATAATTAATTCATTCTGAGAGCCAGATCGCGTTTGAATGAGGGGTCAAAAAGGTGTATAATATTGGCGTTACGCGGTCCATGGCAAGAGAAGCCAAATCTAATTTGGCCAAACCAGCCGAGCTACTCGGGGGCAGTGATGATGTTTTTTGATTGTTGCTTTTTGTTCATAACTCGTTTGTTTATAAAAACGAGTCCCTTAGCAGGTATCAGAAATGGCAATGGCGCGACATCCAACCTACCGTCTGTGCGGCCGTGAGAAGCCGATGGAACGAGTAAGCGGACGCCGCGCCATTGCTGACGGGCGTTTTGATCCACTTAATCGCCTTGCTCCATTTGAAATTTCTCACGTTTCACAGACAAGACTCATAAGTGCAGCCACCTAAGATGGTGCAAATGTATTGTTTTAATCTACTAAAGACAAATAATTCATTTTAAAAGTGGCTTTAGACTATGTATAAAGCTCATTTTATCGACAAATAATCGTATCTTTATATCAAAGGTAAGGAACCAATTATTTACAGCAAAATGGTAAAATACCGGTAAATTACCGAACTTATTAAAATCTATAAAAAATGGGCGTTGCATTTCAAGAAGAGAAAATACACGAAGGAAAAAATCTAAAGAGAATTCGTGAAATCATGGGTATAAAACAGGAGGCTTTAGGACAAAAATGCGAAAGCAAATTTGACCAGCGACGCATTTCTGAGTTTGAAAACTCCTGGACTATTTCAGAACCAGCCTTAAAGGAGTTGGCTGACGCTTTAGGGGTAACTATCGAATTTATTCGTGCCTTCAATGAAGAAAAGGCTATTTATTATATACAACATAACCAAGATTCATCTAAGCAAAACAGTCTTAATCACTTCCCTAAAATTACTTATGAATCTGACAATAAATTGGAGGCACTTTTAGAAAAACTCGTGCAGGACGACGCTGTAAAAACTCAAGCCATTTTGGATTTGACTAAAGTGGTTGCTGATTTGACGGATGAGGTAAAGAGATTGAAGAACTAAAAACTAAATTAACAAGTTTGGAGAAGTTAGAGTCTTTTCAAAATAAAAAATCCAATCATTTCCTTATAAAAGCAGACTTTTTCAGTACACTTTATAAGACTTTAAATAACTCGTATCAATATGTTTGAAACATTAGCAAGAGCCACCTTAAAAATAAATTGCGGAAATAGCACCGGATCTGGTTTTCATTTTCTTAACGAAAAGATAATTATCACTAATTGCCATGTAATAATGGAAGCTGTCATGAAGGGACAAAGCATAACAGCAGTAACCGAAGAAAAAGATATCTATGAATTGAAATTGTTATCTTACTCTTCTCCGAATGAATTTGATTTTGCTATACTACAACTCTCTGGAGAACTAAAAAGAGAACGAACTATTTTGCAACCAAAAATTCAAAATTATTTAAAGCGTGGAACGGAAATCTGCTTTAGCGGTTATCCTCATGGAATTAACGATTTATTAGTTCATAGAGCCGTTATATCGGGGCCATTTGCAAATCATGGTTTCTATATTGATGGGTCAGTAAATGGCGGTAATTCTGGGGGACCTATTATTGACAACTCTGACGGTACTGTTATTGGGGTTGTTACTCAAAGAAGATTTTTAGGTGCCATTGAGGCTAAAAATATTGAACAGCGCTCCGAAGAACTTAAACAATATTGCAACTCTATAGCAGGCAGAGGAAGTGTACAGCTAATGGGAATTGACTTTGGGCAATTCGCTCAATTAATGGCAGAATCTTTCCTACTGTCGCAAAAAATAATCCAATCAAATGCAAATACTGGTATAGGGATTGGATTTAAAATAGAATATGTGGTCGAAGAGTGCAAAAGATTAAATTTATTGTAATTGCAGTGCAAAAATAAATGGACCCTACTTAATAGACCGAACCAATGAAATATAAGGGGTACTGAAAGAAAATACATGAGAACAAAATTATGAATGATAAAAAAATAAATCTCGAAGGGGTAATCCAACATTTAAACGAAAAATGGGGTAACCGCCCCTGTCCTATGTGTGGATCGAACAGTTGGAATGTCTCTGATAATGTTTATGAATTAAGAGAATTTCATGGCGGAGATCTAGTATTAGGGAATGGTCCGATTTTACCTGTCATTCCTGTTACTTGTAATAATTGTGGTAACTCAATACTCGTAAATGCATTAATGTCTCGAGCTATAGAACGACCCGTTGAAGATACCTCCAAAAAGTGATAAAAATGAGCAATAACCAGAATAACTTTAATGTTTCCCAAGAGTTTGAGATTATTCCACATCAAAAAGGTAAAGCGTATCCAATTGGGGTAAAAGAGTGGGATTTTATAAAAAATAAGGTAAAGGAAATTAAAATTGAAGTAAATAATTTCATTCAAATCGCCTATCTTCTTTTAGGAGCAAGCGTATCTTGCTTAATAACAATTTTCGCTACGGAATTTAAAACTGACAGTTCTAAATACCTTGTCTATTCGATATTTGGAATTACATTGGTATGTGGTTTACTATCATTATATTTTGCGAAAGAAAAACATAAGCAAGAAAGTGCAAAACCAAATGAAATCATCAATCAAATGGAGTTAATAGAATCTCGATTTGCAAATAAGGGTAGTTAATAGAGACATTTTTTTTAATGGGCGGGAGTGGGCATCTTCCATTTTTTCGAAATATCCTTTACGATTAGATACATCAATTTCATTAGCTCCTTTAGACTTAATGATTTTGAGTACCTGACGGCGCATTCCCTCGATCGGATTTTTGGTTTATATAATCTTGCGAACCTAATCCTCGTACTCAAAGAAAGTAGAAAGGATCGATAGTCAAGTATGTCCATTATTGCTTACAAATACTTTAAAAGCTTGCAATGGAACCAAACTCCTAAGTAGACAAATAAGAAGGATGAGAATGTGAGGTTTATTTATTGTATGAGATCATGGCAAATTGATTTATGAAGCATCCTCAAAATATTTAATTAATATTTTTCGTTAACTTTTGTTAATTCCTTGTTATTTTGGCTTAAAAAATGTTATTTTGAACAACACGATAAAAACATGTCAAACAAATTCATTTCAAAATACCAGTGTGCTGTTTTTGGCAACTTTGATGAAATAAGTGCTACTCCTGAAATAGTTAAGATTATGGTTGAAAGTTTTATGGTAAAACAATTATTACCAACTCAATATCAGGAGCAATCTATAGCCGTAAGTAAAGATCAGATAAAACACGAAACGAAAGCTAGAATCTCATTAAAGTCTTTTGATCAAAAATTTGAAATCAGATTTTTACCAGACCGTTGCGACTTTTTATACACTGATTTTATCGATGAAAATAGTTTTACGGTGGAAATGTTTGTATCTAAAGTTAAAGAATATCTGTCAATAGTTAGTGAAAAATTCACTAAACTCTATAATAGAATAGGTCTTGTTGTCGAGTCATATTATGATAATATTTCGTTGGCAGATACTATTAAGAATTTTAATACTCCGATCGAATCTTTATCTGAATCTAATTACGTAGAATGGTCTAATAGAATTGTCATTAGAAAAATTTTAGCGACAATTGATGAACCTTTAAATCATAGCGTAGAGAACAACTACATGGAGGGAGAAATTACTATTCGTCAAAAAAGTAAGAATTTTAAAGGTTTGAGGAATATAATAGATATTAATACTTTAATACAAGATTCTTCAAATCGTTTCGATTATCAAAAGGTATGCATTTATCTTGATGAGGTAATTCCCATTTACAAAAAATTACAGTCAGAAAATTCCCAAATAATTGTATAAACATATATGAGTATCACATTACCAAACTTTAGTTCGACATCAATTATTAGCTCAACTGAACGTCAAGATGGTGTTGTTATTAATATTAATGAAGAAAATAAAAAATTCATAAATTATATCGAAAATAAAGTTCAACCAATATTTTATTCTTTAATAAATACAGATGATTTGGACTTGGATGTAATGACACCAGCCGAAGAAATATTGAGAGAATTATTATCCCAAAATTTCAGTGCTACAATTACATGGTTTAATGACTTCTTCGTAAGTATATATAATTCGGACAAAATGTTATTAAACATTTTAAAAATACTTGGTAATTTGGAAGAATATTTAGTAAAAAAATTTGCTATAGTCATAGCACTCTCTGGTTTTAGCCATAAAAATATGGAAATTAGAGAAATGTCAATACGAGCTTTCGAAAATTGGGGATCAATTGATAGTTTAACCACATTAAAAAAACAATCTTTAAGTCCTGATTGGCTCGATGAATATAGATTAGAAGTAATAAAAAATATTGAGGAAGATTTATGCCTATCTTAGTTAGACGAATATCAAGGTCTAAATGGGAATCTTACGACTATGTTAATAGTGATAATCCTCCAGCTGATGCTATAACAAACTGTCTAAGAACTCATGATAATGAACTTTCTACTTGGAAAATTGATAATTTAGATGAATTAGAAAAGGCTATATTATGTTTGATTACAGGAAGTAAGCAAGAGAATTTAAGTACAATTCATATTGTATACTTTGATATTAACCTAATAGGAGAACATGGATTATCTATAAAGGAGTCTATTGGAGATACTGTTATCTCCGAATACAATAATAGCCATTTTGATGTAACAAGTTTAGATTACCAATCATTAGGATCTTTTAAAAATTTAATTCTATCTTGCTTAAGATCTGGTAATGTTAAAACTATTACAAGAGGGGAGTTAAAAAAAATACTAAATAAGGCTAAAGACGATAGAATTCTTGACGAATCACTTTTGAATCCAACCTATCAATCAAATTTATGATATATTTTTTTTCTAAAAATTAAATTTGGACTTACAACCAATTGTAATTAACTTTGATTCAGCGCTTAAACATCAGAACATCTAAAAAAAGAAGAGACATCTTTTTAATGGAATCATATTATCTCTTTGGTTCTTCAGCACCACTGAAACTATCTTCGATAGTTTCAGTGGTGCTGAAGAGGAAGAAAAAAAACAATCGTAAGGTACAGATACAGGTGGGGGGGGGGGGGGTATGAGGAAGGGGCCCCCCCCGCATTAAGTAAAAAGAACACCAAAAAAGATTTTTATTATAAAAAAAAAATAAAAAAATATATTT
>NZ_JBNPWQ010000046.1:0-42430 GCF_050433745.1 Sphingobacterium sp. HSC-15S19 | reverse complement strand
ATTTTCTTATTTTATAAGATACAAATTATGCTGTTTTCTAATCCTGTTTTTAAAAATAAATTAAATAGTGGGTTTTGTTAAGGAACGACTATTTATAGAAAGTGATAAGGTCCATTAGTCTATAAGTCCGCTTGGTTATTTGGCGTGAATATCTTCTGTTTAAAGATTATTGTGACTACATTTTTTTAAGAGATCCAGAGGTTAAAGAATCGTTGTATGATTACCCATTTACCATTCACTTTTTCAAGCAGAAATGCATCACCGTTTCCACATAAAGGGCCACATATATAGTCAACCGGCACGTATGCTTTTTTGCGATTATACCCTATAATGGGAAGATGAAAGTAATAAATGCTTTGGTTGCGGTCCATCCTGTATTTATCGGCGTCATCAACAGTGTACGCTGCTTTGATAGCGGCTGGAATCGGGATGATTGCCTTCCTTTCGTTCATCTGATTCAGCATATCCAGCGAATCTGTGAGCTGGTTATCCAGTATTTTCATCAGCTTCTGTGGATCGACGTTGTAAAAAACATAATTCCTGTCATGCAATGATGAGATAGAATCTCTCATAAACTTGTTATGAATGAACGCCCTTCGTTCTCCTTCACGTTGCAGTTTGATACCAGCTGAATCGTCAGACAAAATTGTTTCTAAAATGGAAACATAGTCTTGTTGCATTGAGCTGTCATTGTATATTTTGGACTTATTATTTTGTACCGGTGTCATTGTACTTTTACGCATTGTACAGCCCTGGAGAACTAAAAAAAAGAAGATAATATATAGATTATTCATATGCAATTAGTTGCTATTATTTCCGTACCAGATCTGTGCCAAAAAACTTCACTGAGATAAGTAATTCTCTAGTCGTATCCTGTGCTATTCGAAAACTTTTTGTTGCTCTGTGTAATAAGTAGTTCTGCCGCTAATTTTGGTTTGCAATATTTCATGACCCTTACCATCAACCTTCGCATTTTTGTGATGAACTTTCATGAAATCCCTTATCTCACCGTTAATGATTTCAGGATGCTCTTTTAGAATCTGCTGTTCGGCATTTTCCAGTACCTCCTTAATTGCTTTGGCAAGATGTTGAACCTTCTCTTCGGGGATTTTGTTTGAAATTGAAAGTGGTGATATCCCTGCTTCATACAGGATTTCGTCGGCGTAGGCATTTCCAATACCGCCAATGACGTTTTGGTCCATCAGGAGAGTTTTAATTTTGGCCTTGCTTGATTGCAGCAATCCGAAAAGTAATTTTGGATTTAGCTTTTCAGAAAGTGCATCCATCACGTTTGCATGTTCAGGATTCAATTCTATATATGCCATCCTCTGAAAGTCGGTAATGGATAGCGTGCCACCATCCTTAAACTTCATGGAAACTAATGCATACTTTGGGTTTTCGTCTTCAGAATATATCAGTTTCCCATGCAACATGAGATGAACCGACAAGGTAGCATCTTTGCCAAAATCAAAAAAAAGCCTTTTACCTTCCCGATAAACTTTGACGAGTTTTTTGCCCTCTAGAGTTTGCAGCTCATTCAGGCTGACTTTGGTTTTTTGTTTGTTGTGAATGGCAGCTTTTTCAAGCACTTTACCTTTAAGCATTTTTGTGAGATTTTTGCTGAAGGCCTGTAGGTCTGGTAATTCTGGCATAGTTGTCGATTTAATAATTTGTGTACTTCTTTCTACTCTCTTCTTTTACCTTTTTAAAATGCTCCCTCGCTTTTTTTAGGCCGGTTGCTATGGCAATTCCTTCTTCGGCGCCTTCCTCAAGCAAAGCGTTTGCGATTTCAGTTGCTTTCTCCCGGATGTTGACCGGTTGATTTTTATATGATGGTGGATAATCTCCATTATACCAAGGCATAATTCCTCCTTTTTGTATTTAGAACAACATCAGAATAGTGATAGTTTTCAAACTCTATTGGCTGGCGGTTGTTCTATTCCAAAAACATTTATTATGACAGACAATAAAAATAAAAAAGATGCAAGGGACCGCAATCAGGTAGCTGGCGGTGAATCTTATGAGGTAGATTATTTGGCAAAAGAACTTGGCGTAACCCGGCAGCAAGTCGAAGAGGCCATCAAAAGCGTTGGCAATGGTCGTGAGGATGTTATTAATTATTTGAAAAATAAAAAATGAGAATATGGGAGCTATAGCAACATTCACTGGAATTCCGGTGACAAATAACATAGGAATAGAAAAATACTGTGATTTTGAAGTAGGACAGGAGGGGCAAAATGGACCATATGCCCGAATTACGATGGATGGCTGCCAGATGATCTTAGATGAAGATTTTGGTGTTATAGAGGGCGATCTTGCGGAAGAATGGAGGGAACCCGCTATTGCCAAACTTCTTCTTTTACTGGAAGTAGACCGAAACCGAGATGGAACTTTGAGCTAGTTAATTTGTTCATTACTTTTCTCAAGTTTAATTATGATATTCAGGTTAAAAGGACTCTACAATATATTAGCGGGGATTTGGCCGGGTATTCAGGATCGTATTGAAAGATAAAAATAAATATGACTGGTATTAAGAAATCCAAAAATGAGCTGTTAAAAGATGCACGATTGCAGGAGCTTGAAGGTAAAACTGAAGATGCCATCAAAAGCTATATCCTGGTTATAAGGAAAGCACCATTACAAGCAGGGGCATATAACAGATTAATGATTCTTTATCGAAAGCTCAAAGAATATAAGAAGGAGCTAGCCATTATTAAGCAGGCTATTGCTGCCTATGAGAAGGATTTTAAAGACGATCAACAGACCTGGAAGAAAGCAAACAGTAAGTCTGCACGTCTCAGTCTTAGTTTAGCTAAATCTATGGGGCTTCTCAACGATAAAGGCCTTCCCGTATATGAAGAATCTCAGATCATCAGCTGGAGAAAGCGCATGGAGGCCGTACAGAAAAAAATTAAGACACCAGCAAAGCCACAAAAAAAGAAACCGACAAAACGTTTAAAAAAGTAGCGTTAAACACACCAATAACCTCGAAATTATCTATTATCATCTTTTCTCCATTTTAGCTCCCCGTGTTGAATCATTCCGATGTATTTTTGTACCTGGTCGTCGGTCAGTAGGCTGTTGTCCTCAATATGATAATCGAAATTCTTAGTATACTTGTCGTGCTGGATGCTGCCTACATAAGCATTGTTCAGATAAATGTGCCAAAGACTGTATTTTTTCGCGCGTACCTCGACTACCTGGCGCACGCCATGGTGGTAAAATAGCTCCGGTACATCGGTATCGAATCGCAAGATCAGTGCATCGATACATGCTTCCTTTATATCATCTGCAAGTTCTCCAAACGCAAGTTCCCAAACTCCCTGAGACTTTCTGAAAACATAAAAAGCAAGCCCATTTTTGTTGTAAAGATGATAGTCTTTCATGCCCATGCTTTTATCATGCACAGTCATTTGGACATACATAACGCGATTACGGCAAAAGACTTCAAGAGGTTTCATGGATCAAAAATACTAATTAATTTAGTAAAAATAAATGATCAAATTGTGGTAATTGTATCTTTCAGTGTCACTACACTCCTTTGTACTTTATTTTTGTGATCTTTTTTTACAATTATAAATACTGCTAACAGAGGGATTTTCCTGCCTTGATACTGCTGATCTGCATAAACCGTATATATCATGGTTCTAAATATTTAAGAAAGAACAAGAGCTGTGGCATATAGGTTTATCTATTGGTAAATATTGGTCAACGAGCAACTTTAAACGGCTAGCGTATGCACACGAAGATCAAAATAAAAGATGAGCTCTCAACCTCTGATTTCTCCGGTAAAGTAGAATTTGCAAAGGGATAAGGTATTTACATTCTATTTTTATCCTGCCACTTCTTTGGTTTTAATCCAAAGTGTTTTTCAAACAACCTTCCGAAATAACTCAGATTGCTAAATCCTACTTGATAGCCAACTTCTGAAACTGAAAGATTTTCCTGCTGTAATAGTCTTGCTGCTTTTTGCATACGAAGATGATTGTAATATTCGTACATTCCTTTTCCAAAAACTTGTGTAAAAATCCTTCTTAGTTTTAGCTCATTCATTCCACCTATTTTTACCAGTTCATCTTTAGATAGGGATTTTTCCAGATTTGATGCTATCGTATTCCGAACCAAATAAACCGCATCAATTTCAGCGTTGTTAAGATGGAAATAATCTGTTTTTTTTCTTTTTAATAAATTGCTGAAAAGCAGATAAATAAGTTCAAGTGCTTTTAACCGATAAAAAGCTTGCGGTAAAATGTTTTCTATTGAAAGGTCAGCTAATTGAGCAATTAAATCAGTCATTTCAGGTGACAAAAATTCTTCTATCCAAAAGGTTTTTTCTATATCAAAAAGATAAGACAATTTATCTGCATCATTTCCTACAAAATGTTTCAGGTATTCCAGCTCAACTAAAATGCTGATTTGCTGTACGTGGACATCTTTAGGAAATAACACTTCACTTTCCAAATGTGAAGGTATAATACGAACATGAGGCTGATTGTTCAAAGATCTTTTACTAATGGCATTTGCCGATTTTTTGTTAATAAGAATATTTTGAAACGAAATGAGTAGTCCTTTTTCTATTGTCCTGATTGGTTTTCTTTTATAAGCAAAAGTCTTGCTGGCAATTAAAGAGCGAACCATTATTAACATCTCGGGCATCAAGTCCACAATGTTCAATTCGTTGAAATTCAAAAATTTTATCTCATTTTCAATGGAAGATAAGGAGATGCCAAGTTTTTCAGCAAGTTTTCTCATTTTACGCTTTTCATCAAACATAATTTTTTGGACTATTATTAGTTTAATTTGGGCTATTTTATCTGTAAATATAGAAAGATATTTGCTGTATAAAAATGAAAAAAATGAAAAAAAATATTATTATTTCAGGAGGTGGCATCGCTGGATTGACTGTTGCAAAACTGTTGAGCAAACAAGGGCATAAGGTGACTGTTTTGGAAAGAGCGGCATCATTCAGTAAGTCCGGATTTCTTATTTCGCTTAAGAGTTTTGGCGTTCGTATTATTGAAGAATTAGGATTAGCAGAACAATTACAACAAGCATCGTCACCCTCTGAATTTGTAAATTTCAGGGAGTCAGACGATTCAATTATACAAAGTCTTAGCTATGAGAAAATGAACGAGAATATTGAACGTTCCGTTCTGATAACGCGAGGCGGATTGCATCACGTTTTATACAACGAAGTAAAAAATGAAGTGAGTATTCATTTTTCATCTTCTGTTGAAAACGTAATGCATGATGAAGACAAAGTCCAAATATTACTCAACAACGGAACTGTGTTGGAGGCCGATCTCCTTATCGTTTCAGAAGGGTTACGCTCTACGACAAGACAAAATTATTTTCCGGAAAGTACGCTAGAGGATTTTAAATTTGTTTATATGGGTGGACGATTGAAAGAGCATCATTCTTATGAGGTTGGCAAATTCAATATCTATATTGATGTGAATAAGATGCTGTCTATTTATCCCATTGCTTCCGATGAAATAGCCATTCAGTGCTATTTACATAATACAGGAGATTTACCATCTGTTCAAAATAAAGCTAATGAAATACTCAAAACATCTTTTGCTGGGTATAATGAAGATATACAGCATTTGTTAGGTCGCTTCGCGGATAACGGTCTAATGTTTATTGATAAAATGGGGATGGTAAATTCATCCACTTTAGTAAATCGTAATGTGGTTTTATTGGGAGATGCGGGGTATTGTCCCACTGCGCTATCGGGAATGGGAGCATCATTATCAATTTATGGAGCAAAGGCGCTAGCTCATTTTATTCATCAAAATCCGAATGATTTAAAAACGGCTTGTTGCAATTATGATACCATGATGCAGCCAATAATTCAGAAATTTCAGGCTAATGCAAAAAATAATTCAGCATCATTTATCCCTGATAGTAAAGAAAAATTAAACTGTTTTGTCCATTCATTCAGAGCCGCCTCTGAGGCTGATGTGCAAAAAATAATGATTGATCCAATTTTATTAACGAAAGACCAGTTAAATTTTAAAATCAATTAGATAATGAATTTTAGAAAGATATTTTCCGTCATAGTTGGATTCGGAACGATAGGATTAATGAGTTCTGTTTTTGCAAAAATGCAAGGCTCGCTGTTCACGTCATCTTTAGAAATATTTACCAGTAAGGAAATCGCTGCCACCAATTTTTCCCAATTTATCATCAAACTTTTTTGTGTTTGGTTTAGTTGTGTGTTGGGTGGAATGGCTACTACGAGGATAGGGGGCAAGCCAAGAGAAAATCTTATAGTTGGTGGTTTAATAATACTGGTCGTGGGTTGGCTATGGTTGTCGTCTGAAAATCCTATATGGTTTTGGGTATTGCTGATTTTAGGTATTTTACCCTGTGTATTTTTAGGATATCGAGTAACTTCTATTATATGTAAATTTCATATCAAATGACCATGCGATTCTTAGTTGCAAATTGACCACCTGATTTTTTGGCGAAACTAGATTTAGTGCTGTAGGAGTAATGTCATCAAAAGCGATAATTAATATGCATCTTTTAAGTTATCAAGCCTGAACGTGAGATCAGACTTCGTCATTTGGTGTGAATAGCTCCCTTTTAAAGGTTATTGTGGTTACGATTGTTGCCTCGATAACCTTTAATAGGAGTCGGGAACCAATGAGATAACATTATTTGTGCTGGTTACCTGCGAATTATCGGTTCTATCAATGGCGATTCGCTAATTATCATTTATATTGATTTTCGTTCCCACATGCACGTGGTTGTTCAAATTTGCCTCTTCTTCATCCTGTTGACGAATAAAATCAAGTAGTCGCTTCAGCTCTCCATCGGCATCATCCCACCATTTAATTGACCATATCCTATGAAATACAAAACCATATCTTTCAAGTTGCTCCTGTCGGAAACTGTCCCAAGCATAAGCTTCCGGACTGTTATGATATTTCGCGCCATCACACTCTATTGCGATGAGTGGTTTGTGGCTTGTTTTTGATTTGACAACGATATCAATCCGGAAACCGCCTACGGAATGCTGCTGTTCTAAACGATCGGCACCGATATGCTGTGCAAGTTGTTCGAATACTTCATCTTCAAATGGAGACTCAGACCCCAAGCTAAATTCTGCTGGCTCATACAGTTTATCTGTACAATACTGACTCAATAGCTGGAGAATGCCCTTTCGCAATTCGTCATTACCCTCACTTACCGCTTTCGCATAGGTAAAGTAAGCGTACATAATACCACGGCCTTTATTGCCCTTCTGTTGGATAAGATTTGGGTACTGACCAACATACTCCTGCGGGAAAGAAGTACATACATATACCTTTGACCGCGCTCGAGTGATGATTACGTTCAACATACGATGTCCTTTACCTTGTATAATCGGACCAAAGTTTTGACTAAACGAACCGTCGGCTTTTCGCCCAAATGTTGTGGATAGAATGATAATATCCCGTTCGTCGCCCTGAATGTTTTCGAGATTTTTAACAAAGAATGAATCTCCCGCCTGCGCCATTAAACTGTCGAATGCAGGGTCATTCTGGCGAACTGCACTCAGTTCCTCAAGGATCAAGTTGCGTTGGTAAATATTGAAAGTAGCAACACCCACGCTTGGAATACTGTCTTTAGCTTCCTTCATGATCTGTTGTAACAATTCGACCACTCTCAATGCCTCTTGTTTATTTACTTGCCCTTCATACAATCCATCAATCTGTAAATATTCGATAGGAGTGTAGTGCTCCTTCGCCGGAACAGGCATCAACCTATTTCCGTAAAACGCATGATTAGAGAAGTCGATAAGATAAGGGTGTTTCGAGCGGTAATGGACTTTTAAATAAGACTCCACAAACCCTTTGTCTACAGCATAAGCTAGTAAGGATTCACTATCTGCAAGGTTAAGCTGAGCCGCTTGTAGCGCAGTCCGATCAGAAAATTCATCTTCGGAGTCTTCTATCTCATCATCGATCGGATCAAGTAGCGCTCCACTTCCTTCGAAGTAAGAGGAGGGAGCCATCTGGTGCTTATCACCGGAAACAATTTTTGCTTTTCCCCGGATCAGGGCCGCGTAAGTATCTTCGAGACGCAGCTGGCTGGCCTCATCGAATATGACCACATCAAAAATTCCTTCCTCCAGTGGTAGGATAGAACTGCAGACCGATGGATTGACCAATAATACTGGAAAAAAATTAGTAAATAGTTCAAATTCTCTGTTCACAATAGTGCGGAGTGAATTGCGACGCATTCCCTTAGCTCCCTTTTTGTTAAACAAACTATTTATGTTGTGTCCTCTGGCTTTAAAATGTCCGACGGCTTCCGCTTGTTTTTCTGTCCATAAGGCAATAACACTATTCAGCTGCGCATGGTTAAACTCTTGTTTTTGCTGTTGATATTGTTGTAGTTGGTAATCGCTTTTTGGCAATTCCTGTGGCTCATTTGTCGTGAGTATCCAATACAGATACCAACATTCAAATGCATCAGCCCAATGATCTTTAAGATGTATGCTGATTCTTGTAATAAGCCTTTGTTGCGCTTCGTCCTGTGAAAGGAAAAATGATTTCCACTCATGATAGATACGGAAATCACTTATGTGCTCGTTGAATGTTGCGATAGTGTGATTAATCCTATCACATTGTTCCTGTGCGGTTTGAAGATTTATATATTGTAAAAATACACCATCCGTAATATTTCCTGTTAATTGGTTACTTTCAATATCGTCAAACGAGTTTTGTAGACTTCGATAGGCATCAGCGCGTACCGCGTAGTAGTCACGAAAATTATTAAAATAGCTTAATTGAAAAGTTACTCTTTCAGTTAGATAAGGTATTGCCTCAAGCAACCCATTGATATCGGTAACAGGAGTCGTTGGAACGATATTGTAATCAGCGATTAGCATTTGCTCTATACTATCCAATTTTTGAAGTAGGGGAGTTATCTGCGCTTTTAGTTCACTCAGTTCAGCATGAAAATGATGATCATTAATATTAGACAAATAGTTATTTATCGTATGCGGGTATTGCTCTTTCCAATCGGCTGCCTTTTGTCTGAGTTCCTCGATATTATTTAGATAAATAGATAAATCAGTCGTTTCCAAATGATCGTTATATTGATGGTCAATATAATTTTTCTGAACATGGGCTGATCTTACCTGCGCGATGCGATTCTTTAATTCGATCCTCGTTTGTTTTATTTGTTTATGTTTTCCCGAGAATATACTTAATAAACTTGTTTTAAATTTTGCACCACTACTATTATCCAATAAATTATTACCATATTGAGCAATGCTTGATTCAGCGTAGGCAAGATAAGTTATTATTGCATTGCTTAGCGATGTATGATAGCTGCTATAATGTTGTTGCAAAGCATCTTCATATTGCTTGAAAAATTGTTGCGCTTTAATCCGAACTGTTTGTAATGCTAAGACAATTTCGTTGATCCGCTGTTCCTGAGGAAAAGTGGATGGTAATGCCTCTTCTTGAACTGAATCTCCAATACAAAATGCTAAATAGGGCTTAAAATCCTGCTGCATTATTGCGGGAATACCGCTCAAAAAATCATCAGCCCAATGCTTTCCACTCACCTGACGTTCAGCAATAACCTGTTCAATCGTTGGAATCTGTTTATGAGCGTATGCAATAAAATCTTCAATTCTTACACGTGATGGTCCAACCTGTTGATCTAAAAACAGATCGTCTGTCAATGGTCTAAATATGGAATGGACCTGATGCGATTGCTTAAATAAAT
This sequence comes from Sphingobacterium sp. HSC-15S19, assembly GCF_050433745.1. Taxonomy (NCBI): domain Bacteria; kingdom Pseudomonadati; phylum Bacteroidota; class Sphingobacteriia; order Sphingobacteriales; family Sphingobacteriaceae; genus Sphingobacterium; species Sphingobacterium sp. HSC-15S19. The sequence continues at coordinate 32,698 of NZ_JBNPWQ010000046.1, read as the reverse complement.
TATGGCTATGTTTTAAAACAGCAAGTGTCTTTTCTAGTTCTGTGTGATCCTGAGCAAAATTAAAATCCTCTTTCGGTATAATATTCTTAAGCGGTACCTCATTAAAGTTTTTTAATAAAGCCAAATACCGTCCTACGATCTGCGACCAACTCTTATCACCGTAGACCGTTTGAGCTAAGGCAGCATGCTGTGCGTTAATAAGTTCAGCTGATTCCTTGAGTTTTGATTTTATCGTATCATATTGGTTTTGAGCTTGCCTTACTGAGATGTGAAACGGAACTCCGATCTGACGATCTCTGACAGAATCTACGATCGCTTCACGCGCATCGTTTACATCATCAATTATACCGACTAAAGCGCCGATTTGAGGATTCGTACGTTCGATATTTGCTTTAATGACATCAAGCGCTGTTTTCTTTTCGCAGACGACAAGACATTTCATTCCATTGGCAAGTGCATTTGTTATCAGTGCAGTTAATGATTGACTCTTTCCCGTACCTGGGGGGCCTTGTATTATTTGATTCGGTTCATTTCCAAGAGCACTTATTATTGCCTGTTGGCTTGGGTCTGTATCTACGGCACTGAAAGGTGTTGTCGATAAGCTTTCCACTTTAAGCTCATCAAATTCAAAGGCATCGAAGCGATCTAATAAGCGGGAAATGTCGGTAATAATACTTTCTTTTTGCGCTCTGAACAAACCAAAAATACCACCAAAATGAATGTAAGCTTTGTTATTGGCGATAGCATCTATCTGGGATGCTTCGGGTAATACATTGATAGCTGTTTCAAAGTTTTTGCTTAGCACCTCGAGTATCTGCTCTTTACTATTTGAATTGAGTGCTTCCAGTACTTCAGCACAAGCGTTCACTAACTCGTTGCTATCAATCAGTGCGTCATCTAAGGCCTCATTGGTCAGATTGGGGAGTGTGATGTCATCTTCACTTTTGATAAAAGAAAGGAGGACTTCATTGATACTGATCGGGTGAATATCTGAATCCACTATTTTTCCATTCGCTTGAACCACTTTATTTCGCAAAAACGACCATTCATTGACTTTGTTTTTAGATTTAACGGCCTCTAGTTGCCAAATGAATAATGGGGCTTTTATGATCTTAGCGGGGTCTTTTGAAGATCTTTTTATAAGTATCGGGTAGCCGAACCCAAGGGTCTTCATCCCATGTTCTTTAAAATAGTCCTCATTTTCTATGATAATGGAGTTCAGTCGTTTAGAAATGACGGTCAGTTTCTTTTGAGCCTCCGCATCTTTTTCATTGAGATCTATTTTATCAAATGATATCTTAAATTCAAAGTTTGCTTTGGTCAACAAGGTATCCAAAAATGATTTGGCGAGACCATCCTCAATGAGGTCGAGCTGCTGTAGGTCTAACCGTGTGGCCAACCTTCCTGGCAATGCATTTAAATGAATAGATCGGGCGTTACCGCCTTTTAATTTACTTTGTAAAGATTGCAGGAAAATCTTGGATGACATAATTGTAATATTTGTATTTAACCTAAGATACAAATATTCGGTATAATCAGCAATCGAATCAAATTACCTTATCAATGCCTGTCAGCATTTTAATTAGACACTCCAGCTTCATCGCAAAGATCCTACACGAGATGGTTCAGGTACGCGTAGGATATCAAATAAATTTATCTGTTTCTGTACTAATTAGTTAATTGACACAGGATTGTTACAGGAGGAATTTTTTCTTAATTTCGAACCGTTATAGTTATAATTCATTCCATTTATGCTGTTCATTTATACACGTTACGAGTACGTTTTAGGAAGTAAAAATATCATTGCAACATTAAAAAATGAGACCATAGCGCAGAATTTCAATCTTAGTATCATTACACCTGCGACCAAATTTTTAGGGTTTCCAGTTGGAGGAGGTCTGGTAAAAATGTCTCGTTTAGTCAATCAATACGGGCAGGTCATCCACGCAAGAAATTATTCGCCTGAAATAAAAGAAGAGGTAAAGAAATTTAAGAAGACACTAGAAATTCCGTATTTCAAACTTTGGAAAGGGTATTTGATTATAGCATCGATAGCAATTATCGGCTCTATTATTTATGGTATTAAACTGAACATAGATGGTAAGAAATATCGGAATGAAAAAGAAAGTCTTGCTCAATCGGCTCAACAACTACAGGCAGGACAACTATATGGTGCAAGTTTCTTTACCGATGCTGAAGGAAATAACATCCAAGGTTTACCAGCAGGTTGGGTTAAGATTCTAAAGATAGAAGGAGATACAATTTTTGTCCAACGGTCTAAAAAAATATCGGATCGTGCGATGTTTGAAATGAAAGATTTGGAATCAATTAAGCCAACATCGGATGAAGACTGGAATAATAGGGTCGAAAAAATGAATTATACGCTATTTAAAGAAGCTGTGAACAATAAAAATTTATCCGGTATTGATTTATCTTATATTGGTGCAGATCACGATAAATATTCTGGCGTTATTATGTCTTTTAAAGGCGTTGAATGATATTATTTCTAGAATTAAAACCGGAAAAATGGGATGAAAGCTCGCAAGTTTATTGTCAGGAAGAGAACAAATACATCGATATTACCAATTATCAATATTGGTTGATTTTTCAAGAATAGATTTGATCAGCTCATTAAAGTACGCGTTTACGAATTGATGTTTTTTCTCATTTTTGGGGCTACCGTTGCCTTTGAAATAAAATTTTTTCACGTTCATTTTATTCCAAGTACCGTTGTAATTCATAATTTGAGCACTGAAAGTTGGACTATTGATTCTTATTTTTCCATCTTTAAATAAAAAAGACAAGGTGTAATCGACATCATAGTAAGCAATAGCGGATGTTTTAAGTCCTCTGTGTTTGTAAGCCGCTAAAGTGATCGCTTGCCCAGGAACCAAAGTCAGGCCTTCTTTGGGGTTGGAATATAAGCTATTGATCGATTTTAATACATTATCGTAAAGTTCTTGCTGTTTAGCGCCAGGAACTTCCACTACGGTATAATCTAGATTCTCTTTAGAAACGAAACCTGTTGGAGCTAGGGTGAAATATTGTGAAAATGCTAAATTTGTGAACAGAAGCAAAAATATTCCAGTAATTATGTAATTTTTCATATTAAATTGTTTTGAAGGAAAGTAACTCAACCAACTTTACAAAATAAGTCGTTAGTCGCATTAATTTTTTGCAATGTACTTCTTTGTGTAGGAAAATCCAAAGCGAGCGGGTTAGAGAATTGAAATTTGTATATCAAATGCGTTGAGTTTTCAATAAGATAAGTCGATCGGAAAACTATAATATAGATGCAATCATATTTCACTACATTTTATAAAATTTTAATAGATAACAATATCAAAAGCCATACTGTTTTGCCTAAAAAATATTTGAGAAAAGCCAAAACTGCCTCCCTTAACGATTAACAAGAGAGACTTTTTATTTCCCCTTTTCTGCTTGACCAGCACGATCCAATCATCTTGTACGCTTTCTGTACCCACCAATAATAGCGCATCGTCTATTGACAATAAATCGTCCTCCCAAAGTGGAGTTGTACAGGTTCGAGCGAGCAGTTGCTCCAGATTTCCTTTCATGGGTTTATAGGCATGCGCATGCTTATGGAGGACTCGATATGGCTGATGCATGTGCTCCGGCGGATGATGTAGGGGAAATATCGCAGCAAAGACCATTTGATCGAAATTGAGGATAAGTTCTTTTCCAACTGTAAGGCGAAGTGCTACGACGAAAAGATTAGCCGTGAGATCTGGCGGCAGATGGAAAGCTTTGCCGGTTATTCGTTTAACAAGGCACATTCAGCATCTTTTGCCGTATGGCGAACGTTTTATTATTGAAGTGCAGCGCACGGCGCAGGATAATTTGAAAAAGCGCATGCTTTACTACAGTAGTAAATTGATAGCGGATCAGGCACCCAAAGGCAACCGAAGGGCTTGGAATTATGGAATTAGTGAAGTTTATATCATTGTACTGATGGATGGATTTGCAATGCCTGATGCGGGGGATGAGAAGTATTTTCTACACGATATTTGTTTATGTTATCGAGATCATGGTAAAATATTTTATGACGATCTAGGCTTTATATATGTGGAATTGGTTAACTTTGTTAAAGCTGAGGCAGAGTTAGTTAATGATTTAGATCGTTGGCTTTATGTACTCAAAAATATGTCTTCGCTAAATGGACTTTCCACTTATTTGCGTAAGCCTATTTTTGAGAAGTTATTTCAGTTAGCAGAGTATAGCAAACTAAAACCGGAGGAACGAGAGATGTACAACGTAAGTTTAAGGAATAAATGGGATGCCGAGAGTATCCGAAGTAGTCAGGAGGAGCGATTGAAACGAGCGCGCGAAAAAGCAATGGCTGAGGGAAAAGCAGAAGGAAAAGCTGAAGGAGAAGTTATCGGAAAAGCCGAAGGAAAGGCGGAAGTAATAAAAAATCTTTTGTCTTCGAATAAGTTTTCGATATCGGAGATAGCCGAATTAGCGAACGTCACTGTAGAATTTGTAAATGAGGTCCAGGCTGAGATAGCTAAATACGGCCATGGTTGATAGTCTACGCTTGTCCTACAAAGGGCAAGTCACTAAGGATGCCAAGCGGACACCACTGGTTGCAGAACCTTGGACAGGACACTCCTAGCAACTCGAAGAATTTAGGAAAGACGGACAATTAATAGTAGACCTATTTCGGCAGGGTAGCAGTTCCCGAAAGTATGGTCTCAAAATTATCTTCACTTATGAGGTTCCAACTAGCCCAATCTTTATACCATCGGAGTTCATAGGAAATACTGGTGCCATTTTTTTTCAGAATAAGTTTATGCTCACCAGGTTCATCCATAAAAACAACTGATTTGTCAACTTTAGTTCTTAATTCAATGGCAGATTGTGCCAATTCCTTCAACGAATCGTGAAAAAAGGAAATGTTGAGTGTGACAGTCTTTTCTATATTGCCAATTTCAAGAGCAGCCTAGTCTCCAGTATTAAAGGTGAAAACTGATTTCATTGTTTTTAGCGATTTCCTCTACAATTTAAAAAGAATATATTATATCCGTGGGATTTTGTATTTCAAACCTCACACTTTTCGGTATCTCCCACATACCGCCTACATACACCTCATCGAAGCTGATCGTTGGCAGATCGGTATTGTATTGGCGTGTTCTATTATTGCACAGGTTACTTGCAAATAAAGTTGATGATTTTTCATTGTTAGATAGAATACATATATGGTTTCCTCGTCAACAATATATTAGCTGTTTTCAGCTTTGTGTTAACTTTTTGTTATAGAATATTTAAAAAATTAACATAAACCTTTTTTTATTTAAAGATTTATTACACAAAAGTGTAGGATTGAATATTTCATTTCATTGAAAGAAAATTATAATTAAATTTGTGAATCAAGTTTCTGTATGTAATAGTGGTTTTTAGTATTTTTTTTAAAATATGTTCTTCCTTTTCAATAGAATGCTTGATAGAAGAAAACGTATTCAAATAATAGCAAGCTGACTTGCTTGATTTTTAATTTTAAAATTAATGATAAAGATCATATCGAATAAGGTTATTGTAAATACCAGAATTGCTGCGGCATGTTTTATAGTTTTAGGATCAGCATCTTGCAGTAAAAGTCCAATGCCAGTTAAGCCACCTATCGTCGATAGTACAGGTAAGAAGATAGACTATAGTGTTTATGATTTTGAAAGAATGGCAGCGCTTAGTAATCGTTGGATATCCGATACATTATGGAATGAAAAAAAGAACGAAATTATCGGATTTAGGCTTAAGAAGGCAGCAGATTATGCTTTTTCGTATGATTCTGAAAATTATTTAAAACAACCTTATTTTAATGTATTTGTTTCCTTAAACGATTTTCCAGAATTTAATTTGACCCAGTATCAATCGCAGTCTGCCTCCTATATTCCTTATGTGCGATTTAATCGTTATAATTCAAATCCCGTCGCGTATCAAAAAATTGCGAGCAGACAGGATCTAGATCAATTTATAAAAGATAAGTTTGTTGACAAGGGCCCGGTAAATTACTATGGCCATCAGGATTATATTTATCATTTTAAGCAATTTGAGAATCTACGTCTTGTTTTTAGCGGAGATGTGGATATAAAATCGAAGTTCGCCATCCCTGATTCACGTTATAATAGGATGGAAAATACGGGCTGGCTATACTATAGTTATAAACCGACATTTAATATCAAATCACATGCAGAGGAAAAAGATTTCAAGAAACTATTCCCTACGGCGAATTTAACTGGAGGCAACATTGTCAGGGTAGCAGAAATAGAATATGGAAAAAGTGCTTATATGGTCGTGGATGGCCCTGAAAAAATTAAGCCTATCATCTCTAAATTATCTTTAGACCCGCAGAGTTTAAGTGCTGACGATAAGAATCTTTTAAACAAACAACGAGCTTATTTTTACCTTATTGGCTATCAATCTTCGGATTTAGATCTGATACGAAATGCGCCTAGCACCGTAGAAAAAATAGATGCTTATCTAGCCTTGGCAATTCGCTCCCCAGAAACAAAGACTTACGAATATCCCCATATAGGAGTTCCCGCTTTATATAAATTAGAGTCATCCAATTTAAATGATGAAACTTTCAAAACCCTTCAGTTTACAAAAGAAATAAAATTTTAATACATAATATAAACTAAAATGAAAAGTAGTCAATTAAGTCTTGTACTCCTGGCCGGGGTATTGGGATTCTATTCCTGTAAAAAAGACAACTCGAGTCTAAAAAATGAAATCGGAAATAACGAGGATTCCCTGTTAAAAGTTTTCCAAAACACGAAGATCATCGAAAATCCAATTATTGACCTGACTAAGAAAGGAAATTCGAGCAGACTCCGGGCCGGAGGAATCATTAGAGACAGCGTCTGGCAAAATGGGCTTGGCAATACCTATTTTGTTGAGTCTGATAATATAACCATTTCATCAGAAACGGAGGATTATGCCTATCCAGGTGCAATATTCAATAGCAAAAATATCATTAGGTCCACCAGGTAAAGCATTAGTGCAAATATCAAGTATGTCGTTAATCCCTAAAATAATAAAATTGGTGCCCCAGATTGATAAATTTTTGGGGAGTAAAAGATCTTAATAATTTAAATTTAGCATTTTATTGATCACCTTCTCCAGATCGACGATGTCGAATGGTTTTTCCAGGTAGTCATCAGCTCCTGCCAGTTTAGCCAAGCTTTCTATATCTTTGTTCGCGGAAAGATAAATTACCGGTATTCTCTTGAATTCCTGATGGTTTTTGAGTAACTGAGTCGCTTCAATTCCTCCAATGGATGGTATCCAGTTATCCATTAAAATTAAGTCAGGCTTTGTCTCAGTAACCTTTTCTATCACGTCGTGGGAGGTAGAGGACACAGCTACTGAATATCCGAAGCTCTCCAATATCATAGAAATCATCTCCAGCAATTGTTTGTCATCGTCAAACAATAATATTTTCTTCTTTTCCATTCTTAAAATTTTTCGATCAGCGGAATAAGTTCGTCGATATCTATAGGTTTAGAAATATAACCATCTGCGCCAGCACTTAGGCATTTTTCCCGGTCACCGGACATGGCCTGAGCAGTAACCGCAATTATGGTAACATCGTTAAATATTTCGCTGGATCCCCTGATCCTGGCAATGCCTTCATATCCATCTATTTCAGGCATCATCATATCCATCAGCACGGTATTGATATTTTTATGCTGATGGAGTATTTCAAGCCCTTCTGCTAAGGAAGCACTGCTTAGTACAGCATAACCTTTTGACTTAAGAATCAATTTTAGGGCAAAAATATTATAAGGTTCATCATCGATGATCAGAATCAATTTTTTATTGTCCATATTTTAATCAGTTGTATAACCATACACGTAATAATGAAAGCAATTGATCGGTATCCACGGGCTTTGAAATATAATCAGAGGCCCCGGCTATGATACACCTTTCCCTGTCACCGATCATGTTTTTTGCTGTTATGGCAATTATCGGTATTTCACTATAATGGGGATTTTGACGAATCATTTTAATCGTTTCATACCCATCCATTTCGGGCATCACCATATCCATAAGAATAGCAGAAATATCATCGTGTTCTTCAATTTTGTCTAGACCTTCCTTTCCGTCCATTGCAGAAACAACATTAATCTGATACCTTTCAAGCGCTTGAGAGAGATAATAAATAGTGCGTATATCGTCATCGACGATAAGAACTTTTTTATTTTGCAGTACTTCTCTGATGGTTCCTAAAGACGATTTTTTTGACCATTCTTCACCAGGATGGTTTCCTACTAAATGCAAAAACAGTCCAACTTCGTCCAGTATTCGCTGGTAGGAATTTGCCGTTTTGATGACAATCGAATCGGCATATTGCTTCAATTTTAGCTCTTCAGATTTCGAAAGATTCTTCCCTGTGAATACAATGATAGGTATATTTTCTAAACCGGGTTTTTGTCGTATCGAGTCTAATGTGTCATATCCCATATTGCCCGGAACGCCCATGTCCAGTATAACGCAATCTGCTTTATCAGAATAGAGACTGTCGACGCTTTCTGTAACGGTAGTCTTTATTTCAGAAATGATATCATAGCTTTCCAAAAAGTTAGCAAGTGCTGCTGCATGTTTTGAATTTTCCTCTACAATAAGCACCTTTTTCGGATTCCGGGCAAGTGCTTCCTCAATTTTTATAAACATCTGCGCCATTTGTTCCAGCGCAATAGGTTTATCCATAAAATCGATAGCCCCTTGGAGCAGACTTTCCCGTTTAACTTCAAAAGATGACATAACATGGACTGGAATCGGACGTGTAATTGGATTGTTTTTAATCTCTGCCATAACCTGCCACCCATCTTTTACAGGTAATTGAATATCCAATAAAATCGCCGTAGGCTTATACCTTATCGCTGCATCAGCTGCCTGGTCTCCACGCACGATGACTACCCCTTTATACTTTTGCTGCCGGGTATACCTAAGCAGCGCTTTAGCAAAATTAACATCATCTTCCACGATCAATATCACTTTATCGTCCTCTTTTATATCATTCCGGTCATCATCAACATCCGGCGGGATAATGTCAACGGTATGTGGATTACTGGACATTATGATGTCCTGTGTTTCTTCGATGTTTTCCGCAATGGACTGTATAAGCTCTTCCGTTGTCGGAACAGTATTTTCTTCCTGATTTTCGGGAATTAAAAGGGTAAAGGTACTTCCTTTTTTTTCCTGGCTACTTAAACGGATCTCTCCGCCCAACAGACGCGAGAGTTCACGGCTGATCGAAAGCCCAAGACCTGTCCCGCCAAATTTACGCCGTGTGGATCCGTCAGCCTGCTGAAAAGCTTCAAAAATGACGTCCTGTTTGTCCGGTGCAATTCCTATACCGGTGTCAGTTACGGCAAAAGCAATCTGTCCATCTTGTGCCTCGCTTGGGAAGACGGAAAGTATGACTTGTCCCTCTTTCGTAAACTTGATGGCATTCGATAATAGATTCCGTAGGATCTGGTCCAGTCGCTGGCGGTCAGTACGTATTGTCTTTGGCAGGTTGTCTGCCAATTTTATTGTAAATGAGAGTGCTTTTTCCCTTATAATCGGAGAAAATAGATTGTCCAGGTCTTTTGTCAGATCCGAAATTGCAACCTGCTGATAATCGAGTTCCATTTTACCGGACTCAATTTTTGAAAGATCGAGAATTTCGTCGATAAGGGTCAATAGGTTTTTTCCCGATAATTGGATCACCTCGGCCGATTCAATCTGTTCGGTTGTCAGGTTCTTTTCGGGATTATCCGACATTAGGCGTGATAGAAGCAAAATTGAATTGAGCGGTGTACGCAGCTCATGTGACATATTTGCCAAAAATTCTGACTTATATTTCGTGCTCCGCGCCAGTTCTTCCGCTTTTTTCTGAATTTCCTGATTTCGGTCTGCTATCAGTATATTTTTTTCTTCTAGCATTGCAGAGCGTTGCTCCAGTTCTTTATTGGCTTGCAGCAGTTCTTCCTGTTGTACGCGTAGTTCTTCTTCGGACGTCTGGAGTTTTTGGGTATGGATTTCAAGATTTGCATTGAGATTTTCCAGCTCGGCATGCTGTGCCTGAAGTTCCTCTGTCTGCGATTGCGTTTCTTCAAGCAGCTGCTGTACTTTCAGCCGCGCCTGAGCTGCAACAATCGCTGCACCAATATGACGGCCCGCTTCTCTATAAAAGGGCATCTGGGGTTCCTTGAATTTCCTGAAAGAACCAAGTTCAATAACACCAATGCAGGTGTGACCATCAAAAATTGGAAGTAATAAGATCGAATGCAGGGGTAAATATCCTGCAGTAAAACTGACCACATTTTTCGAAGGATATGGATTTTCTATGATCCGTACTTTGCCGTCCACAAACGCCTGACCGACAGCGCCTTCTCCGGGTGCGATAAATTGCCGCATCGAATCTTCATGGCCGTAGGCTCCTATCAGTGCTAGCTGCGTATGCTCAAGGATATAAAGGGAGCCGTTGGCACATTCCCCATAAGTGACTAAGATTTGCAATGCATCGGAAACTAGATCTTCTTTCACTTTGTTGCCGACTAAAACTTCGTTTAGCAAGGCGAGCCCGGTCTGGCGCCATTCATTGTCGCTAAGTTCATCGAAAGATTGTTTTAACGAATCTGCCATATTGTTAAGTGAACCGGCTAAACTTCCTAGTTCATCATGCTCCTGGTCATTGATTTTAACCGAATAGTTTCCGGCAGCAATCTGTCCCGCAATACGTTGTGTTGCGACGAGTCTTTGGGTGATCTCCCTATCTTTTTTCTTAAGGTCTTGTTCGAGCTGTACCCGTTTCGCCAGGTCCCTTCTAAGCCTTATATAAGAAAATATGGTAATGAACAGCGAAAAAATCGCAGCGATGATCACAAAAAGTGAAGTCAATGTTGATGCCGTATTGAGCCTTCCGGACCTACTGTCGAGCAATTTCTCCTCATTGTCCACAAGTCTGGCGAGAAGCGCACGGCATCTGTCCATATATTTCTTGCCCTCCTCCATGTCCGCTAAGGTCACCGTACCCCGGGCCTTTTTTATGTTAACCAGTCCGGCCAGTTTATTCAATCGGGACTCGACCAGCTGGCCGATGCTATCTATTATTTTTTGCTGCGGGAGATTGTCCGATACCAGGTCACGGGCGGTGGCAATTGACTGAGGGAGGGAGCGGGAACTGCTATAATAGGGTTCCAGAAAATGTTCTCTTCCGGTGAGCAGAAACCCCCGCTGTCCAGTCTCGGCATTTTGCAGGTCGATCAAAATTCTGTTCGAGCGTGCAATGACACGTCTACTGTGATCAACCATTTGACTATTATGGATCTGATTACGGATACTTAGATATGATGCTGTCGAACTGGTCAATAACAGGGCCAGTGAAAATCCAAAGCCGATCTGCAGATCTCTTAAAAAACGTTTTGGCATTGCCTGGTTCAATTTAAAGGTAAAGAAAAATAAAAAGTAGATCCTCCTGTGGGGGCACTGCGTACACCGATAGTTCCATTGTGCTGCTTAATTATTTCAGCGCAGATATAAAGACCAATCCCCAGACCCTGAAAGTTTACGGACGATTCTTCCACACGGTAAAACTTATCAAACACGTGTTTTTGCCTGTTTTCCGGGATACCTATACCGCAATCGGTGACAAATACACTAACTGAGTCAGATTCATATTGTATGTCTATTGTTATACAGGGCCTATTGACTGAATATTTTATCGCATTACTGAGAAAATTGATCAAGACTTGCTCTATACGCCTCTTATCACCTTTTATCATGTGGTTGATAAGATTGGGATCGTAATGAAAATAAAAATCAACATCGGCATTCATCTGTCTCATTGAGGATATAGTCTCTTCAATCAGGTTTTCAATTACAAAATCCTCTTTTCTTAAATTTAGCTGGCCGCTATCAATTTTAGAAATATCGAGCAGGTCTTTTATCAGCTCCTGTAATTTATCTACATGTCCATCTAGGGTAAGGAGATGTTTTTGGATAGAAGAAATGTCGTTTAAGCCGATCAGACGCATCATAAATTGCACATAACCCTTAATACTGGTCAGAGGTGTCTTTAGTTCGTGGCTGGCAATGCTCAAGAATTCGTCTTTCTTTTTTTCCAATTGTTTTCTGTGGTCAATGTCCGTCAGGGTTCCCACCCAAATTGGGCCCGATTCCTGCTCGCGTATCGGTGCTATGCGAAGAAGAAAATATTTGTAATTTTCTGCGCTAAGCTCTTTGATGCGGACTTCTTTTTCATAAACCGTTCTGTGTGACACAGCGTCAGTCCATAGCATTTTGATCTCCTCGTCATCGGGATGTGTGGGCGGAAAAGATTCAGCGGACCGAGCAAATCGGTACCATTGGGAATTGACAAATTTTATGCCCCCATCAAAATTTGCAGTGAAAGCCAGCTGCGGTAAGGATTCGAGTGTCAGGTGGAGCTGGTCAACCTGTTTTTCAAGGGCACGCTGGGCTTTTTTGCGTTCTTCGATTTCAGATAGAAGCTGTTCCTGCATTTTATTGAGAGCGACTGTCTTTTCATGGAGATCATAGAAAGTTTTGACTTTCAGATTCAGGATATCCGGATCGACAGGTTTAGTGACGTAATCATGACCACCGGAAGCATATCCCTGCGTAATGAATTTTTTGTCCTTGCTGACTGCCGATAGGAATATTATCGGGATATTTTTTGTTTTATTGAGGCCACGTAGGGTTGCTGCAACTTCAAATCCATCCATATCCGGCATCTGGACATCCAGAATAATGAGTACGTAGTCGGTTTTCAGGGATTTTTTTAGCGCTTCCTCACCAGAGAGGGCAGTATCCACTAAAAAATTTTTTGATTCTAAGAGCTTCTTTAATGAAAATATGTTTTCTTCTTGGTCATCTACAATTAAAATCATGGTTTCTGCATTTATGTTTAACGGTAGTTTGAGATTGTATAAGTAAATGTTAAATATACACAGTTTATTTGTATCAACGAATTCAACTCTGTCTTAAAGGGAAAATTTTTGATAAATTATAAAAGCCGACAGCAAATATAGATTTAGCCGTTTATAAATTGGGGTAATATAGAAAATCGATACAAGTCTACCAAAACTAGCTTTGCGGTATTACTTAAAAATAAATGAACTATTGTAGCTTCAATAATGCATAGAAATAAACTCTAATTATCTGATATAGTATTTAGTATCGTCTTAAAGCGTATGATTGATTTACAAAAAATATTTGCAGATGGGGTGGTCCCAGATCGAAAGTGCTGCAGCTAATTTTAAAGGGGGGATTACAGCTTACACGCTTGAAGAGAAAGTAGACCAAAGCACAGCAAAAATATGGAGAAAATATTTTGGTAACTTTTGAAGGAATACTTGCGAAGCTATTTTAGCGATTTGCGAAAAGGCCTATCCGCATTAACCGAACGATAAACCGCGAGGAAAAATCATTTAATGTTTACAGCAAGCCTGCTCGTTTTTCGTGATTTTTCCTCGCAAATTTATCTTAGGGTTTCAAAACTACTTTAACGCAATCGTCTTCTTTCTCATTGAAGATTTTATAGCCATGCTCCGCTTCAGTAAGCGGAATGGTGTGGGTGATAATATCATCGAGAACTACTTTATTTTCGCTGACGAGGTTGACAAGCTTGTCAATATAGTTAAGAACAGGGGCTTGACCCTGCTTAATGGTGATACCTTTATCAAAAATCCTGAATAGTGGGAAATTATCGTATGGTGAACCATATACGCCCATGGTCGATACTGTTCCCATTCGTCTGACCGCTTCAAAGCACATTTCCAATACTTTTATCGACCCTTTTTCAAAATTTATCGTTGCTTTTACTTTATCCATAAAATTTCGTTCGGGCTCAAAGCCTACTGCATCTACGCACACGTCGGCTCCTCTTCCGTCAGTCATTTCACGAATTGCCTGAATAACATCTACTTTATGTGGGTTTAGGATTTCAACGTTATTGACTGCTTTCGCTTTCTCCAATCGATAGTCCAGTGGGTCTATAGCGATAACTCGACCAGCACCATTAAGCCATGCTGCTTTTTGAGCCATCAGGCCGACAGGACCCGAACCAAAGATTGCAACAGTTTCACCGCCTTTCAGATTTGCCCAATCAATCGCAGACCATCCGGTAGGAAAAATGTCTGTTAAAAACAAAGCCTGTTCATCAGTCAGGTGTTCGGGAATAATCCGAGGACTGATATCGGCATAAGGAACGCGTACATATTCAGCCTGACCGCCAGAATATCCTCCGTAAAGATCAGTATAGCCGAAGAGTGCACCACCTTTTTGATCCATCAAATCCCCGTTGGGACCATAGTGTTTAAAGTTTGAATTCTCGCAGGCAGGAGATGCTTCATGCGTACAGAAAAAACATTTTCCGCAAGCGATCGGAAAGGGGACTACTACACGGTCGCCTTTTTTTAGATTGGTGATTTCTGAGCCCACTTCCTCTACGATGCCCATAAATTCGTGTCCCATGATCAGGTTTTCCTTCTGCGGGACTGCACCGCTTAGAATATGTAGATCGGAGCCACATATTGCGGTCGCGGTTACTTTTAGAATGACGTCTCTTGGGTCAAGTATAGCTGGGTCAGGTACATTATCGACCCTGATATCGCCGGGCTTATGGAATACTGCTGCTTTCATAATTTATATTTTAGAATGTGTGTACATTTAACCAATTATTAATCTGTGTTTTAAAGGAACACATCCAAAACAACTTTGGTTCAAAAAATAATAGCACACAACTATTCACATCTCAATGAAGGGTATTTTTCTCAAAAGATAACGTATATGCAACATCAATATGTGTCAAACCATTAGGTGTTCGGTGATGTTCACGGTGAAAGAATAATTCATTAAATGAAGGTGATGAAGATTAAATAGAATAGGTTGTATGGTGGAATGATATTATTTTTAAATTCACTAGAATCAATCTCTGTCGAAGAGTCTTCGAATTGCTCTATTGTTTTTTTGAGTTCTTTCCGCTCGCAACAATACTAAGGCTAATCAATAACAGCAATGATAAGGTAATTAGGTAAGGTCTTTTGCTTTAGCTCAAAGCCGCCGAAGCCCCTTAACATGTAACCAAGGCGGGCATCTAATAAGCATTACCTCCCTTAACGATTAACAAGGGAGGCTTTTTATTTCCCCCTTTTCTGCTTTACCAGCACGATCCAATCATCTTGTACGCTTTCTGTACCCACCAATAATCGCGCATCGTCTATTGACAATAAATCGTCCTCCCAAAGTGGAGTTGTGCTGGTTTGAGCGAGCAGTTGCTCCAGATTTCCTTTCATGGGTTTATAGGCATGCGCACCGCATTTCCGCCATAAGTAAGTGAAGTTTAAGCCAATCCTTTACTATAAATTATATCGCTGACAATGAATGTGATAAAAATTAAATCATTTCTCGCTGTTGATTGTTTGCTAATAATATTAGTAATTTTGAATGCAGCAATTACCAAAAATCAAAGGCGACAATACAGGGCCTTTGATACAATTGAAAAAACATGGAGAGGAGTATAGTACATTGTGATCTCGATACATTTTTTGTATCTGTCGAGCGCTTGCAGAACAGCAAGCTCATCGGAGTACCCGTGCTCATAGGAGGAAGTAGTGACCGCGGGGTAGTTGCATCTTGTTCCTATGAGGCCCGCAAGTTTGGCGTGCATTCCGCTATGCCAATGCGGCTGGCGCTGCGCATGTGTCCAGAGGCGGTGGTCGTACGGGGCGATCACGATCGGTACAGTTATTATTCGGGTATAGTTACACAAATTATTGAAGAAGAAACGCCCATCGTCGAAAAAGCCAGTATAGACGAACATTACCTTGATGTCTCCGGTATGGACCGCTTTTTTGGCTGTTGGAAATGGACACAGGAACTCCGCCAGCGTATTATCCGAGAGACTGGATTGCCCATTAGCTTTGGCCTGTCGGTCAACAAGACCGTCTCCAAGATTGCCACCGGTACCGCCAAACCCTGTGGTGAAAAGCAGGTACAAAACGGTGCCGAAAAAGGTTTCCTCGCACCACTATCCATCCGTAAAATTCCCATGGTAGGCGAGAAGTCCTTTACCTTGCTCCGAAATATGGGAATTTCCAAAATCGGAACCTTACAGCAGATGGAAGTGTTCACCATGCAAAAGGTCCTCGGGGAAAACGGGATCAACATCTGGCGTAAAGCCAATGGGCTCGATGATTCCCTGGTGTTGCCTTTTCGGGAGCAAAAGTCCATGTCCAAAGAAAATACCTTTCAGCAGGATACCATCGATATGGATGTCCTTCGCCGAACGCTGATCAGTATGGTCGATATGCTCGCTTTCGATCTGCGCAAAGAGCAGAAGCTGACGAGCTGCGTTACCCTCAAGATTCGTTATAGCAACTTCGATACCCATACCCAACAGCTGCAAATCGGTTATACCAATTCGGATCGAAAGCTTACCGATGTGGTACTTGCACTCTTCAAGAAACTCTATAGCCGCAGGATGCTGATAAGGCTTATCGGGATCAAATTCTCCGGTCTGATCTATGGTTCCTATCAGACCGATCTCTTTGACGACAGTGCCGAGGAGGTCAACCTTATGCAGGCCATGGACAAGATCCGAAAACGCTATGGGGCTGAATTTCTGATGAAGGCCATCTGTGCACCGCTGCCGGAGAAAGGAGGGGAGCATGCTCTTAAATCTACATAGCTATTATAGCCTGCGTTTTGGCACGCTCAGCCTGCAGGATCTTATTTCGGGCATGCTGGCCGGCGGTTATGACACTGCCGTGCTTACCGATATTAATAACAGCTCGGGATCGCTGGATTTTATCAAACTGGGCCGTGCTGCCGGACTGAATTTACTGGCGGGAATGGAATTCCGCAACGGCGATCAGCTTTGTTTTGTTGCCATCGCCAAAAATGAGCATGGCTTCCGTGAGATCAATGAGTATCGAACGAAGCTCAATATGGAAAACCGCGCTACAGCAGAGCGTTCGCCCGAATTTGAGCAGGTCTTTGTCATCTATCCCTTTAGCAAGCTCAATGCCTTTCCATTACGGGATTTCGAATACATCGGCGTGAGACCCCGTGAGCGTACCCGCGCCCAACTGATGGACCACAAGGTACTTGATCGCTGTGTTATCCTCGCACCCGTCAGTTTCCGCAAGGCCGACTATACCTTACATCGGCAACTGCGGGCAATCGACAACAACCTGCTGATCTCACAGCTCGACGATGAGCAGATCGCTGCCGAAGACGAGGTATTTATCCCCCGGGTCAAACTCATGCGCTTATTCTCCGACTTGCCCCAATTGCTGGCCAACACCAACCGTATACTGGGCCAGTGTTCTTTCAGTTTTGATTTTACCAGTGTCAAGAATAAAGCAACCTTTACCGGTAACCGCTACAACGACAAGCAGCTTTTGTACAAGTACTGCATGGACGGCTTTACCAGACGTTATGGCCGTAACGATCGGGTCGCGACCGAACGCATCCAGCGCGAACTCGAGATTATCGAAAACCTGCGTTTCTCCAGTTATTTCCTCATTACCGACGATATCTGCCGCTACGCTCGTGGGCGCAATTTTCACTATGTAGGCCGCGGATCGGGGGCCAATTCTGCTGTTGCTTACTGCTTAGGGATCACCGATGTTGACCCCATTGCACTTAAGCTTCCCTTTGAGCGTTTTCTCAATCCCAAGCGCAAGAGTCCACCCGATTTTGATGTTGATTTTAGCTGGAATGAGCGCGATGAGATGTATGAGTATATCTTTAACCGTTATCAGACCGGGCATACCGCTTTGATGGGCGCCATGAGCACCTTTCGCTCCAGAAGTATCCTGCGTGAGCTGGGCAAAGTATACGGATTGCCCAAGGCCGAGATCGACCGCCTGGTGCATGAGCCCGAGCATATGCTCAACAAGAACGAAGTGACCAACACCATATTAAGCGTGTACAACCGCATGGCCGATTTCCCCAATCAACGCACCATACACGCCAGTGGCGTATTGATTTCCGAGGAACCATTGACCTGTTATTCGGCGATGGACAATCCGCCAAAAGGATTGCCGACTATGCAGTTTGATATGTATGTGGCCGAAGATATCGGTTTTGAAAAGTTCGATATCCTTTCGCAGCGTGGCATCGGCCATATCAAAGATTGTCGTACCATTGTGCGGGAAAACTTGGGCGTGGTCATTGATACCGACAACCCCAAGCGTTTCTTTCAGGATGCCCATATCGCAGCGCAATTAAAATCGGCCAATACCATCGGCTGTTTCTATATCGAGAGCCCGGCCATGCGGCAGCTGCTCACCAAGCTGCGGTGCGATGACTACCTGACGTTGGTGGCCGCTTCATCCATTATTCGTCCCGGGGTGGCCAGTTCGGGTATGATGGGCGAGTATATCCGTCGTCATCACGACCCCACGACAGTAGTCTATCCACATCCCGTATTTAAGGAGCAGCTCGAAGAGACCTACGGCGTGATGGTCTATCAGGAAGATGTGATGAAGATCGCCAATGCCTACGGCGGGCTCGATATGGCCGATGCCGATGTGCTCCGACGGATGATGTCGGGCAAATATCGCAGCAAAGACCATCTGATCGAAATTGAGGATAAGTTCTTTTCCAACTGTAAGGCGAAGGGCTACGACGAAAAGATTAGCCGTGAGATCTGGCGGCAGATGGAGAGTTTTGCTGGCTATTCGTTTAACAAGGCACATTCAGCATCTTTTGCCGTTGAGAGTTATCAGAGTCTTTTCCTCAAGACCTACTATCCTTTGGAGTTTATGGTTGCGGTGCTCAACAATTATGGCGGGTTTTACAATCGTAAGGTCTATGTCAATGAAGCACGAATTTCAGGGGGCAATATCTGCCTGCCCTGTGTCAATCAGTCGATCTTTAATACCTCCATTCAGGGTAAGGACATTTACCTGGGTTTTGACTGCCTGCTCAATTTGGAAGGTAAACTGGCTCATCGTATTATTGAGGAACGCGAAGCCCATGGCAAGTACACCAGTCTAGAAAACTTTGTCAAACGGACACAGACGGGTATTGAGCAGGTCGTTATTTTGATTCGTGTGGGTGCCTTGCGTTTTACGGGGACGGGGAAAAAGCAATTGCTGTGGGCGGCTCATCTGATGATGAGCAAGCATAAGCCTGTCGCAGCAGGTATGGCGCTCTTTGAGACCGAAAGTCGCAAGCCTATTCTTCCCCCTTTGGAAGAAGACATCTTGGAGGATTATTACGACGAGATGGAGCTGATCGGCTTTTGCGTAACGGGTACGCTATTTGATCTTACCAAAAGCGATTACCGGGGCGATATGCCCGCTCGGGAACTCCATTTGCATGAAGGAAAGATAGTCCGCGTTGTCGGAGATTTTGTCTGTGAGAAATTTGTGAAGACTAAGCGTGGCGACCTGATGAAATTTGGTACTTTTCTCGATGCCGAGGGACGATTTTTTGATACCGTCCATTTCCCACAGACCCTAGCCAAATATCCGCTCCGTGGGGCCGGAATCTATTTGGTTGAAGGCAAAATTGTTCTGGAATATGGTTGCCCTTCTATTGAGGTGATCCGCTGTGCGAAGATGCCATTGAAACCAGATCCGAGAAGTGAGTAGTATTTTCTTTTGGATAAACGGGCAAACGCTCTACAACGAGGATTGTTCTTTCTTCACAGAGATCACGTTTTGATGCGGTAAGGTACATCGTTATAAATTTAAAATCATTGCCCCATGGATCAACTTAGTTTGTTTGAAAATGAAGGATATATTTTTCCAGAAGATCTCCTGGAATTTGAGCCAAATTTTATTACCCAGCTAGAAGCTGATCAGCTGTTTGATTTCCTGTTCAGGGAAGTGCCTTGGCAGCAGACATCCAAAAAAATGTATGATCGAACGGTGCTGACTCCTCGGTTGACAGCCTGGTATGGTGATGAGGATGTAGAGTATCAGCTGGCCGGAAAAATGATAGGCGCTAACGAATGGCTTAAGCCTTTAAAGGCGTTGAAGGAGCGGATTGAAAAGCGGTTTCATTGTACTTTCAATTCCGTATTGCTCAATTTATATCGTGACAACAATGATTCAGTAGCCTGGCACCGCGATCGTGAAAGCGAATTAGGCAACAGACCCGTGATTGGGTCGGTGAGTCTGGGGCAAGCACGCTATTTTGATTTCAGAAAGGTGGACGATCACAGCAAGAGGTATTCATTACTGCTTAAGCATGGCTCATTACTATTGATGAAAGGTAATCTGCAGGAGATATGGGAACATCGCATCGCAAAATCCACGCAAAAGATGAGTGCACGTATCAACCTGACTTTTCGCCTGATCAACGAACAAAAGAGAAATAATATATAGGCATCTATTTAAGACCAGCTTTTTCTGTGCTCAACTTTTTTATAAAAGATCAAACGAAAACGAATCAACCATTGTTATAAAGGTACTTTTCATAAATTAGGTTAATAACAGGTAGTAAAAACCTTGAGATCCCCCTCCTCAAGGTTTTTTTATTTTTTTTGAAATCTACTATCCCATTATTGGGATCATAACTATATATATCAGGGCTGGTTTATTCCGGCCTTTTTTATGATATAAATCCTATCTTAGTCCTATGCTGTACAATCCCTTTGAACAAGTCACCAAAAGTTCGTTTCGCGAGCTCGTCGAGTCGGGCTACGCCGACTTTGTGCTGCAGCGCTTGGAGTGGCCCGATGTCAAGGAAAAGACAGGCTTTCTGCTCACGCCTTATGATGATATGGAAAGCGCCGATCAGCATGCCCATCAATTGGGGGCAAAGGAGGGAAGAGCACTGCAGCTGCCGCAAGACGCCGATAAAATTGAAAGCCTGTTAGCAACTGGATCAGGCTATCGGATTTTTCTGAATCGCATCAAGGAGGAGAACTGGGATAAGCGTATGCTTAAGCTCTACGAAAAAAATATCGTTAACTACCTGCGTACAAAAACCAAGTTTCAACGCAAAAATCCCATCGATATCCTTTTCTCGCTAGAATACGGTCGGGTAGTGGCGACCATTAGCGATGGGCAGACCCAAAAGAAAGTATTTGCTATCGAGATCCTTCGGTAGCCTGATCAGTTCCGAATTGAAATTCCCAATTTTCTTGCCTTGGGGCAATCCTTGTTTACAGCGCAAATTGTGTATATTCGTATCAAAGCCAAAGAAGAAAGGATACCATTATGTGCTGGGACATTAGCCTACATACCGATATTGAGATTATCAAAAAGACCTTTCCGCAATTGCGGGACGAGCGTCGTCAATTGGATTACAATTCTGATTACCTGGAAAACGTCCAGGCTATTACCTTTCCTAAATATCCGATCCTGTATAAGGACAAGGACTCAAGCCAGCTTGCATTGACCGAGATGGAGTGGGGGGTATTGCCTACCTATATTGACGATCCCAAACTGCAGGCCGATCGCAGGCGCAATATGATTAATGTGCGTAGCGAACGTATCCTGGAAGATAAAAAGTCCTATTGGTACCGTTTGCGCAAGCAACGTTGCCTTATCCCTGTGAGTGGTACCTTTGAGCATCGTGCGGTAAAGGGCTGGAAAAAGAAAGTGCCGTACTTTATCGGCGCGGAGGGCAGAGAGCTGTTCTATCTGCCAGGTTTGTACCAGTGGCATGAGACCGTGGATGAGGATGGCGTAGTTGAACGCGTAGGTTCCTTTGGAATGCTTACACGAGCAGCCAATGAAGTGATGGCCAATATCCATAATGATGGGCCCAATAAACATCGTATGCCTTTGTTCTTACCGGAGGATCTCGAGCGTCAATGGATCGAGGATATTCAGGAGGACGATATGCCGCCGATATTTCTGTTTGAAATGCCCAATGAAAAGCTTAAACACTATCCGGTGTATACGTTGAGAGGATATCCAAACCGCCCGGATGGAAAGCATCGTTACGAAGCTTTCGACTGGGAAGGATTACCGCCATTAGGAAGCGATACTGTGCAGACTTCGTTGTTTTAAATCAATATCCAATGGGAAGTTTAACGAAATATGTATCAAATGATCGACCCGAGTTCGCTGTATTTATCGAAGATGATGATAAGGTTTGTTACGCGTACTTATGGAAAGAAGGGGAAAATATCATTGCCCATGTGTGGCTATACAATGTAGCACCAACTCCGATTGAGCCAGAATTGCAAATAGAAGAAAACCATCCCTTTTTAAATCCAGCGGAATTTGTTAAAGAAAATCTTAAACCATTTGACGCATGGTCGCCTGTTGAGGTAACCTGGGATTTTGATGAAGAAGTAATAGCTAAGATATTTTTATCCGAAAGGTTGATCGCGACACTTACTGTAAGGGCAAGTCCCGGTTGGTCCAGCTTGGTAACTAAAGATGGCCCATTGGCGCAGAAGATGTAAAAACATATGCTATTGCACTGTTCCTTTTATAAAGATTCTTTATAACTTTAATATGTCGGTTAAAATATAAGACAACTAGCTAGCACCTTAGTTTACTAAGGTGCTTTTTGCTTTTCGTACCCCCGGGCGGCCCGATCTTAATTGTAAGTTAGCCTAGGTAAATCTTTTTGAGGCGGCTGGTTAGCAATTCAATTTTCCTTTCCAAAATAAGATGATAGAAGTTTTCGAAGCAATCCTGATAGATTACCTATAATACCTATAGTCGTCAGTTTCCATTACATCGTCATCAAACCATTCATCATCCAGATACTTGTAAAGATCATTTAAATCAGCTACTTCCTGACTTGTTTGAAAAAAAGGTTGAAACCAAATCCAAAAATTCTCCTGGTCTTTATAAGGATCGGGTAGTGGTACAATCACTGTACCACGGAATAGATCTCCAGGATGTTCCTTATACCTGAAGTGTGTAAACTTTTCATTTAAATTTTTCATGACAGTCATTTGGTGCGAATGCCACAAATGCTGTACCGGAGAGATTATATTAGCGTCAAAGTCAATTTTAGCACAACATTTTAAAGAAATGGACAAAGTTATTCAATATTGTTTATTTCATGACAGGCAAAGTCCTTAATATTCTAGCCCATCTGGAAACCCCGTAGCGCCAAGAAAAAAAGCTAGATGAACAATTGTTATATGGAAACATAAAATTACAACTATAGTTAAAGGCTTAAGGGTCTTTAAATCAATTCCAAGTAAAATAATTTGAGTAAGGTATTTATCGTAGTGTATACCGTATGCTAGCGTAAAAATAGATTGTGGAATTAAGGAAATCCCTAACAGAACCTTTGTCAGTTGGCTATCTTGTAGTGAACCAATATTATTCAATATCACTATATCCGTTATTGTGAAAAGTATTGAACTAACAACCAAACACAAAAATAAGCCCCTCTCTCGGGCGGTGTTTTTTTTAGTCGCATTACCAGATCTCTTCAGATATTTTTCCAATCCAAAGTCTTCACCTGTCAGTCCACGTATTCCGCCGTACATCATTACTAAATATACGATTACGCACGGAAGCAAGGGCATCAATATGAAGATCGTTTCGGTATTCATTTCCATAATAGGTTAGCTATTTTTAATTATTACGCCAAACTTCCTTTTACAAAGGTGCCGCGCAATGTGATTATTTTATTGCTGCAATTCCAGTTTTCAATTTCTAGGCATTTCTTTACAGAATGGGCTCGGAAAACCAACCGACAATTTAATTGTTAGATCTGATATATTTCATTGCCCTCAGTAGCATAGGAGCCACTATAATTCAATTCAGCATTTAGCTCTATCGCAAAAGTTTTTGTGAGATATTCTAATTCTTCCATTAAAAAGGCCACTAAGACAGTTCGGATCTTTTCTATTTTATACTCTTTAGAATTTATAGATGCCACTAAGTACCTGCCTTTTGTTTCTTCCATTGGGGAAAGAGAGATACGATCGTTGTTGACTGAGTAGATTTCTATCCTGTCGTTGTCAGAATCTGTATTAAAAAACAAGTATCGACTTTCATAAAAGGAGGCCGAGCCTACTTCATTTTTTAACTTCCCACATATCCGAAATGAAAAGTAGTCGGGCAAATTCCCGTCGGATTCATAGATAACATCTGAATTCTGATTAGCTAACAGGAGCACAAAATAAGGTGAGCGTAGTACTTTTTTTACCTCATTTAGAATAGTATAGAAGTCTTTTTTATAAAATGGTTCGAAAGCAATTCTAAATTTTGAAGGCTTATTACAGACTTCATGAAAGGTTTTTAGCTTGGCTTGAAGAGATTTATACATTGGGTATTTTGTTGATTTAGTTATATAATTTTAAGCTATACATTATGGCTATTAGTTGAAAGCCCTGTTAAGATAATAATTTTATCGGAGAAATAAAATTATAAACTCTAAGGCCTTCGGCGCTGAAGATATAGTTCATTTATTAAAAATAACCGATGTTTCGTCCTTGGACCTTAGTACAATTGCAGATAGTGCTAACTCTTTCAGCGAATCGTGAAAAAAGGAAATGTTGAGAGTTACAGCTTTTTCCATATTGCCTATTTCAAGCACGGCCAAACCGCCATTGAGTAATGTGTATTTGAGGCTGAAAGATGATTTCATTGATATCGAGCAAATTTCTTTCACAATTTAAAAAGAATATATTATATCTGTGGGATTTTGTATTTCAAACCTCGACTTTTCGGTATCTCTCACATACCGCTTACATACCGCTTTTTTTCCTAAGATAGCCTAGCCTACAGCCATACTTTTGCTCTACACATAAAAACAAAAGAATATGGCAAATCAATTTTTAATTAAGAATACGATGCAGGAGATGAAGGCGCTGGATTCTACTGAAATCGATGGATTGGAAGGAAACAATCCAATTTACGCAGGAGTCCAATTATTAGGTTATCATCAAAAAGGCGATACCCCGGCCCCAATTATTTACCATTTAGTGCCAGTTAATCAAGATCCAGGACCAGAGGATGGAGGAAGCATTATTAATGTTGGGACCAGAAAGTTGGTTCACACTTTTGAAACGGTCATAGACGTGCGATATTTTGGTTTACGGAGCGGTGCCGACTATATTAACGATCCGCAGCTTGTCAATAACATCTTTATCCATAACGGGGGAAAAGATATTCTTTTTGATAGCGGCACAGACTTTACAATGGATATGGGTACTTATTGGGATGATGGAACTATTAAAGTGGCGAGTAATACCAATATCATTATCAATGGGGTGATACGTCATCGTTCTAGCACTAATGGTAATGCAAGTATGTTTCTTGTTAGAAATGCTACAAATGTGTCTTTTAAAGGCACCGGGACACTTATCGGGTATAAACACAGGCGACCTGCGATAGGTCTTAATATTTATTACAAACATTTTAATCGGTTTACCGGTGTTTATCAATTGGGCGATTATGTCACTATAAATTCTTATGGCTATAAGGTGACCCAATTAGGTCGTATGGACAAGGACCCTAGTGTTGCTGACACCTCTGCAATTGGAGATATATTTGTGCTTGGAAATCCTGCGAATTTGCCCGATGAGAGTTATTTTATGAAACTTGAGCTTATCGAAAAAAAATTAGGGGAGTGGGGGCATGGAATCTATATTTATTCATCGAGCAACGTGAGTATTAGCGGCTTGACTTTGCGTGAATTTTGGGGCGATGGATCAGCGGTAGGGGGTAATGAAGATGAGAACAATAATAATCCAAGTAAAATGGTTAATTATCATAACGTTCAGTTTATCGACAATAGAAGACAAGGGATATCTCTTGTAAACTGTACCACGATTGAAATTGATCATTGCTTATTCTCTCAAACCTACGGAACGCTCCCTATGGCTGGGATAGATCTGGAACCGAATCCGAATAAGGACAGTATAATTAAAGTTGGAAAAGTTAGCGATGTGAAAATTACAAATTCGGTCTTTAGCGACAACTATCAGGCAGTGGCAATGTTTAATCCTTTCAAATTAGAGACGGCCCGGATTGATAATATTTATCTGGAAAATAACGATATGCGAGACAATCTGGTCAGTAATTTAGGGATAGCTAGAGCTGGAAACGTAACCGTTGACAGACTTCGGTCCTATCCGACTAAAATTGGTAGCTATTCAGGAGATATTTCAGTTTGTGCCGCGTCTTTTAAGATGAGTAACTCATATATTCAATGCGACGCCACCTACAGTACTAATCAAACAAATTTACATGTAATCAATCTGAGCAATACATTTACAGATCTATCTTTAATGAAAAGATTTTGGGTCAATAACAGTGAATTGAGAGGGTTGAATGGTACTAATCAAAACTTTCTTAATATTCCATTTGCTTGCTCGGATCTTGACATCAGGTTTGATCATGTTGGCATATACGATGTCGGCAATTGTACAATAGCGACAGGAAGTACGGTTACCCAGTTGAAGTCTTTGTCTTTTGAGAACTGTTATTTTAGAGGCTATGCTGGGTATCTTGGTTCTAAAACAATTTCAATGGAAAAGTTGGATTATATAAATAATACGTTCGATTTAAGATCAAGACCTAATGTTGTAAATGAGTCGTTAATCAATATACCTGCCGGATGCCAGTTGTCTAACATCGTCAGAAATACCTTTAATGGCCTGGAGCCAGTACTTGCACAGTCGGATAATAGTATTATTACCGTACGAAATACGGGAGCAGGAGTTCGCACCAACATTTTGCATAATATATTTAAGAATATTGGTAAAGTTAATTATCCTATTATTGAAACATTTGGGGGAAATAGCACACCTACCTTTGTAATACAATCCAACTCTTTTATCGATTGTTATGTTAATAACTATTTAAGAGTGAACAGAAATAATCACGGTTTTCATTTTATAGCGAATAATCTGTTTACACGATCGTCTGTTGAGGATGCTATTAATGTGTTAGGCACAACGTTTGCCTCCGGTTTTAGATTATTTATTAATATGAATATATTTCAGTTGGCAGCCAATAAGAATATTGTCGCTCCAGGGCTTTATTCAGGATCTGTTATTATGCAGGCCAATACCGTTAATCATTTATTCCGGTATAAAAATGAAGACATATTGGGAAATGCCACAGATTTGGCGAAAGGTTTGGTCAATCAATCTGCTATTTCTCCTGACAATGCATTATCTCCTGGAGCGGACTATGCGCAGTCGGAAGTCCACGGGATCTTGATTGAATTACGAGACCTGAAGACGAAGCTACGAACTGCGGGTGTCTTAGCAATATAGCTTTAAGCAAAAGAAAAAATGAAATGCGGTATTCTAAAAAAGTACCGCATTTCATTTTTTTAATAATGCTGAAAAGACTGACGTAACGCAGACTTTTCGGTATCTCCCGTATACCGCTTACATATACCTATTGATCCTCAGCTAGTCACCGCTACCACCATATTTTTGCTATACACATAAAAATAAAAAATATGGCAAATCAATTTTTAATTAAGAACACAATGCAGGATATGAAAAATATTTCTGCGGACGAAGTCGATGGATTAAAAGGAAGCAATCCAATCTATGCAGGAGTCCAGTTATTAGGTTATCACCAAATAGGGGATACCCCGGCTCCAATTATCTACTATTTAGTGCCAGTTAATCAAGATCCAGGACCGGATGATGGAGGCAGCGTTGTTGATGTTAATGGTACAAAACTTATACACAAGTTTATTGATACGATTGATGTAAGTTACTTTGGGGTACATTCCTCCGTTCAAGACAATTCGATTGCTATTAATAAAGCAATTAACTACGCTAATGCCTCTAAGGTCACCCGTGTTGTAAATTATGCAGATATAACTGTTGTCGCAAAGGCTGTATCCAGAAGCGTTGGCTGTATCGAACTGAAATCTAATGTCTCATTTGAGAACTATGGAACTATCACCTTAATCCCTAATGCTTTGTCACAATATGCTATAATTGGGGGCGAAAACATCAGTAATTTTAATATTATTGTTGGTCGGATTATTGGTGACAATCCTGCGCATCAAGGCGACATACATGAGCATGGTATGGGGATTGGCCTAAAGAATGCTGCGAATTTTGTAATCAAAGATGGGAGTATAGCGCAATGTGCAGGCGATGGTATGTATTTATATGGAGATACATCTACCACTAATTACAATAAAGGCTGTTATAATGGAGATATCCGAAACGTCACCTGCGACAGCAATCGGAGAAATGGAAGTGCATTGATCTGTTGTGAAAATATTAGGGTCGAATCCTGTATTTTTAAAAATACATCTGGCAAAGATCCGATGTCTGGTTTAGATATTGAGCCTAATAATTATCAGAACTGTAAGAATATTACAGTCTCTAACTGTGAATTTATTGGTAATGTAGAATTGGGTTTGTCCATTGTTACGCATCAGGTGCAGGCAATTATTGACGGTGTGATCGTTACCAATTGTAAATTTGACAAGATTGTTCATGTATCCCAAAGTTCAACCGAACTTACATCAATGACTAAAAATATACTTTTTGATCGCTGTTCAATTGATGCAAAAGACTCCTACGGTATAAATTTGATCAATGGTGTGTCTGCTGTCAAAATTGAGAACTGCACTATTAACATGCAGAAGACCACTACCAATACAGACCCATGTGTAGGTATTCGGATATTCAAATCATCTGGCTGCGTGCTATTAAATAATATGATTAAATCAGACGGCACTGGAATTTTTGGAATTCAGCTTGAAGACATTGTGAATAATAACCACATTAGTAATAATACAGTGTCTGGGTTCACCTATGGAATTTTTGTTGCTGGAGGAGTGAATAATAGTGTTGAAGGTAATTATATTCACAATATTACTAATCGAGGAATATGGAATCACAGCTCAAGAGGAAGTATTGATCATAATGCATTGTTTAATATTGGATCTACTGGAATTGAACAGAATGGAGGCAGCCAAAATACTATTTCATTCAATTGGTGTTTCAATACAGGCACGTCTTACGCCGATAATACAGGTAGATCAATTTATCTAAATAATGGTACTAAAGGCAATCAGCTACTTTTTAATACCATACAGAATGATGACTCTACCAAGCGGATTAAATATGGAATTGAAGATTACCCCGGTGCCTCAGAAAACATTATTGCATGGAATTCGATTGACGAAAGTTATTATAGTAAAGTCCGGAATCTAGCTGCTAATAAATTTATCCTCGACTATGTTACTGATGCAGTTGACGATATTTCGATCCCGGATGCAAGTGATACAGCGAGCAATTTAACGTTGACTAATGCGACCAAGGCGAAAGTCAATGAAATTCTGAGTCAATTAAAAATAACGGGTTATATAGATCGATCATAATTTGCGTGGGACAGACCTAGCTTCTGGATTTAGTTCTGGTTTGATCAACGTTTTCTCCGAAATGACCAATAACTATTTCAGCTAACATACCTATCTTTATAGAAAGAAAATACACTCGTTGGTTACAGCTAATCGGATTAACAAATAGCCAAATTGCTTCCCTCTGCCGGTTAGAGGGAAGCTTTTTTAATTTCTCCATTTGCAGGATTTAGTTATCGCCTGTAAGGTTAAGTGTATTTTGATCTTGTAATCGAAAATTCAGCTTATTGCAAGGAGGCATATTTATAGCGATTTATTTGTCTTTTTTGTTTGGTATCGTAGGTAAGCTAACAGAAAGATTAAAGCCAAATACCACATTATCCTTCCAGAATTTATATTTGCTACTTTCAAAAAGTTTTTGAAGTTTACATATTGGTTGTATAGTTAGAGGTACCCCGTCCTTAACTTCAACGGGTATAAAGACCCCAATTCTCATACCTACATTATCATTGTTAATATCATTGAATCCTACTTTTGGCGTTAATTCAATACCAATGTTAGTTTTTGACCAAAAATGAATTATTGTTAGTTGCATGTTGGCTGAAAATTTATGTGGTGCAATATTTTCATATACTTCTGTAGAAAAGTTTTCTTTAGAAAGGTTTACAGATCCGATCGGATAAGGAGAGGAGGATTCCAACGTAATCATTCCATCCGGATCATATTGGCGCGCGTTGGAAGCATTTGCAGTGATTGAGTAATAGCGTCTATTTAAATTTTCGTTATTCACTCTAAGGTAGTTATAAGCGATCTTCCCACTAAAATATTTATCGTTTTCTGTTTTCTTGTAGTTTCTTTCTGCTGCACCAGCACTGGTGTCTAATATTGAATAAGGACTTATGTTATAATTTCCTGAGACTGTAAACCAATGATAGGAGATTTCATTCCACTTCGCTTTCATCTGTATAGAATCAATATCTTTTAAAAGTAGTCTCTTTCTATAATTGTTTGCAGCCTCTTTTTTTTCGCTAGTCCAATTTAGAATATTTGAGTCAATCTTCGCTTCTAACTTTGTAAAGTAATTTTCAGTTTTAAATTCATTTTTAACCCTTTTCAGAAAATCATCTTTTAAAATCCCCAGCTTTATTAGATCGTTAGCATTTTTCTCAAAATCCTTAGCCCCTTGAAAGACTTTGTCATCAAATACTTCCTGTTGCCAGCTCTTCTTATAACTATCAAAGTTGGTTTTTAGCAAAGAGAACTTTTCCTGAACTTTTTTAACTTGTTCCTCGTAAGCAGATTGCTGGATAGTATCAGATTTTGAATTTTTAAATGCTTTATTGATATACGGTACTATTTCCGGAAGGAGCATAGATTTGTTCCTCTTGTCAAAAAAACCGGAGCTGTTCAAGAAATAATTTAGATTAAAACCTCCTGTTATGGATTGGCTATATTTTCCGTCTTTAAATATATTGATGAATTTTTCTTTTCCTTTACCGCTTATTGTAAGCTGAGGATTTAGTTTTCCAAATTTTCCAAAACTAATATTTGCAGTTGCCCCTTCATCGTCAATCGATAATGACGTTGCAAAGGATTTACCAGCTTCTATTTGAGAACCACTTAAAGCTTTTTGGTTATCACTAATTAGAGAGTCCAATAAATATCCTGCGACAAAATAACTGTACTTGTCAGATTTTTTCTTAGATCCATTATTTGCTATAATCCGGTTATTATAACTGGTATCCACCAACTGGCGAACTTCACGAATCTTTACATCGAAATCCTGTTGTGAATACGAAATAAAAGGGAACGCAAAAATTACCCCGAAAAGGGCCAGAGTTAAAAAAATAGGTTTTTTCATGGTTTGAAAATTTTTAAGTTAATAAAAGTGTTAGGATATGGCCAATCCTCATTTAAATATAGTTAAATATACAGTGTGATTTACCTAGAATTGGATAATTTAATGTGCTTGAGTTCTAATGGAGTTGGTTTTTCAGAAATGATTGTTATTTGGCCATTCATCGAAGGAGATCTTTCACACTTATCCAGGTACATTTGTAAATTTCAAGACATTGAGCATTCAATATAGTTGGTGCGGCATAAGCATGTATTGATTCAGTTTAAACTGATTAAAAAGTTTCACTTGCAATAGATGGTATGGGATTTATATGAAAAAGCAGATGAACTTATCTTAAAAAAAGCATAATTAATTAACTTTGTGTGTTGCAGGTGTATTCTCGGACATTATTAATCTTATAAACAAACTAACCTAAATTTGATAATGACAAAAGAAAAAGAATTCGATGATATAAAAACTGAATATTTTAATAAATGTACTTACCTAGGTATCGCTGGTAAGGGAAAGTACATTAGGCAATTCTATTGGAATAATTTTATTTTATCTCTCTTTTTGTTGATGATCATTATCACATGGGGCATGACGAGATATTATTACAATAAAGAAGTTTTGATTTGTTCCTCCTTAATAGCATTACTTGGAATATCGGTCTCATTTTCTTTAGCGTTTGTTTACGGAAAATATTTAGATAAAAGATATAAGCAAAATTTACAGTCTTTATATCATGGGAAATTATCGGAAGAATTGAAAGTCGCGATTCTCAAATCCTATATCCTCATGCTAAAAGGTTCAATATCGTCGACATTTATTGGACAATACAGAAGGATATGTCGTGATAAAATCGATCAGAGGAAGCAGAGGGTTGATATTTGGATAACATCTTTTGTGGCAGTTGTGCTATCTCTGATTTTAGGAGCTTTTTTTTCTATGATTATGAGCCCTAATAATTCGACTGCAAAGGTTCAACCTTTACTAGTCATATCAGACCCCGTGGAACTTTTCCTTTATGGTGTTTGTGTATTATATTTGATAACATATTTCCAAATAAAATTTGTTACGGAGAAATTTGGTTCCCAATCCACCTATAGAGATTTTGAAGAGTCCTTAATAGCTTTGGAACATGAAACTGAAGAAGTTGAACGTGATATTTATTATGAAAAATTAATAGACAAAATTATTCGCCAGGTAAAAGGCGATAGAGATAAAAAAAGTTTCTTTTCAAATGTGATAGATTTTTTTAAATAGTTTTAAAGCTAAATTATATTCGTCTCTATTATAATCTTTTTACCATTACTCTTTAAATAGATAATTTATATACGACCAATCCGACGGAATGCACCGTAAGATACGAAAAATCATTAAGTTTAAAGGAGCTTTCAGCTCTGAACAAGCGCTAAAGAAATTGATGTATCTGATCATAGAAGATATCGCAAAAAAATGGACGATGCCAATGCATAACTGGGGCTTGACCATATCCCAACTTTATACTCTAATAAAAAACAAGTTTTTCATCACTTTTTCTGGAGCTTTCCATATTATTTTTTTCTCTTGGATCAATACATACGTGCTCAGGACTGT
>NZ_JBNPWQ010000045.1:0-42602 GCF_050433745.1 Sphingobacterium sp. HSC-15S19 | reverse complement strand
ATGCCAGCCTTACGGCTGACCAAACTCGAAGAGGAAAATCGCAAAACCCAATGCGCAAGGGGACTGTATTATAGTTAATTTATAGAGGAAAGATATGGAATAATATGTTCAAAGTCATCATATACCTAGAATAATCTTATCTTTAACAGTTCAAAAAACGATCATTTCAATGAAGTACTCATCGTTAAGACGAAACGCAGTTTTAACGATAAAAGATATTCCAAATGATCATTAAAGAATAAATCGTTGACATATGAAATACTATCTTATTGCAGGTGAAACTTCAGGGGACTTACATGGTGCCAATCTTATTAAAGCATTAAAAATTGAAGACCCCAATGCGACTTTCCAAATAGTCGGGGGAAATCTAATGCAAGCAGAGGCCGAAAAAAAAGCATTGATACATACTTCAGAAATGGCTTTTATGGGCTTTATAGAAGTTTTAAAAAATCTGCCAAAGATATCTAGGAATCTCAAACTTGTTAAAAATGATCTATTAAAAGAAAAACCGGACACCGTCATTCTAATAGATTTCCCGGGCTTCAATTTGAAAATTGCTGATTTTGCAAAAAAACATGGAATCAAAACATGCTATTATATTTCCCCTAAAGTGTGGGCCTGGAATCAAGGTCGCGTAAAGAAAATCAAACGGATTGTCGACCATATGTTTTGTATTTTGCCTTTTGAGGTAGATTTTTATAAAAAGTGGCGCATGCCCGTTGATTACGTTGGAAACCCACTTTTGGATGCGATTTCAACCTATAATTTCAATCCCCAATTTAGAGCACAAAATGGACTTTCAGAAAAACCACTGATCGCCCTTTTACCGGGAAGCCGCGAAATGGAAATTTCCAAGCTTCTCCCTATCATGGCCGAACTTCCGTTTTTCTTTCCTGTTCATCAATTTGTCATCGCCGGTGCTCCTAATTTTGATGAAGCCTACTACAAGCAGTTTTTTAAAGGTATTGATATTCCCGTGATCTTCGATCAAACTTACGATATTCTCCATAACGCAGAAGCCGCAGTCGTTACAAGTGGGACGGCTACTCTTGAAACAGGTATTCTGAAAGTACCTCAGGTTGTCGTTTATAAGGCTAACCCAATATCTGTATGGATAGCCAAATTAGTCATCAAGGTTAAATTTATCTCTCTAGTGAATCTAATTAATAATTTCTTATCAGTGAGGGAATTGATTCAAGAAGACTGCACGGCATATGATATTTCATATGAAGTAGGCGAACTTATCAATAATAAAGCTCATCGCGCCAGTGTGATGGAAAACTACGATATTTTGGCTGAGAAACTAGGTTCTCCTGGGGCATCAGAGAAAACTGCCAAATTAATTGTAAAATATCTCGCTAAAATTTAAACTCTTTTACCTTTTATTTGTCAAACTACTAGTTAGTTATAATTAATTAAAAGTTTTATGAAATTTAAATTTATTCTAGGCTTTTTTCTTTGCTTTGCAATGACCTTCACTGGGAAAGCACAAGAAACACAACATATTTCTAAACTGGAAATTGGCAAAAAGGCAAAAAAAAACATCGATAATAGAGACTCAACTGTCGTCATGCACATCGATACTTTAATCATGAAAGACAATGCGACCCTTTCGTTCTATGGCAAGAAAAATGTCAAGCTAACGATTGGTTACGCTGAAATTGGAAATAAGGCAACCATCTATGGAACCGATGGAAAGAATAACGGTGCAAACTTTGACATCAATGCTAATTTTCAAAAATTAGGTTCCCTCTATATCATTGCAAAAGGAGATGACGCTTTTAATGGCACCAAAACTTTTCCCAATGGGAACGGAGGAAAAATTAAAGTCACTTTAACAAATGGCAGTCTCAAACCGCAAACAACAAACAAAAAAGCGGCGAACTATATCTATGGAGACGTAGCTGCAGGTGGACGGGCTGTCAATGCAAACACAGACTTGAGAAACATCTATGATCGGATTAAAACTGCTCCCACCGGATTGAGAGGGTTGCCTCAAGGACAAATTTATTCTGGCAGCGCCGGAACTGAAGGTACATTTGAACTAATTTCAACACAATAACGAAATTCTTACCCCATAAAAAAGGCGTATTATTCTCTAATACGCCTTTTTTATGGGTTCATTATTATCTACACCCTCTTCTTTTAAGCTCATAGGCCAATACCAACCGCGTCATACGGTCGTACCGTGCTATTCCTTCCTGTTGATTGTTATGTTTCAGGTATTGATTATAAAACAATCCCATCACATCGTCGACCCAGCCCGTGTATTGACTCCAAAAATACCGTTCTTTTTCCACGTCTTTCAATACTTTCGCGCTTAATCTTCCCTTGTAATCTTTTCCTAAATCAGGATACATACTCTGCAGTTCACGTAACATATAAAGCGTGGTCTGTAGATAAGCCGAGTATCGGTAAAAGGACTGTGGATGTTGCTGTAAGCGAACAAAAGCTATAAAATTCGCCTCGTCTTCAAAACCAATTCCCTGTTGATGTGCAAGTTCATGCACTGTAGTAAAAGGTAAAAAGGTGACTGGCATTGCTTTATTAACCTGTGCTTCATGAGTAAATGGATTAAAATAGCCCGAGACACCAAAAAAAGAGACTATCCTGCTATTTATGGGTGATTTTGCCCTAATGTGACCCCTTGACAAGAATTCAGCAAAAGCCGTATCCTGTTGTACCCATGTACTCAAATCTGTTTGAATAGCTTCTTTATGCTCTTCCCATTGGGATGGATCTACATGCTCCCGCAAGTTATTAGTACTATCCAGAAACCCATTCAAAACCACGAGATAATCGGCTAACTTTAAGCTATCAACTTGCAAATTGGCATTGGTACTGATTGGTTCACGATAATAGTTCAGGCCCCAAGATAGGTAAAAGAAAAAATAGAGACCCAATAACAAATTTATGATAAGTAGAACCGGACGAAAGGAATTCTTCCATCTTCCTTTCCATAAATTTCCGATCAATTTAGCAATTGAATAAAGTAACGATCCAACGACTATAGCATAAAATAGATCACCTAAACTAAAAGGAACATAACCAAAAATAAATCTTGGCACATGGCTATAGAAACGGTAAAAGCCGCGCGCATAAAACACCTCAATCCATTGGCTATGTTTCTCAATCAGAGAGAAAATAAAAATTCCAATCAGAAGTAACAGCAGCGTGAAAACAGCTATTTTATTGCGCTTTTCCATTCAAATAATGATATAAAACGATTAGCTTTCGTTCTCAAAATAGACCTTGTAATAATTCATGCCTTTATCCTCATCGTAACCTTTCTCAAGATATTCACGTTTACCATGAACATAGATATGAAAATTCTTATCCAGCTTTAAAACAGACTTGTAAGAAGATTCCATTTTTTTTACCGCTTTATCTGCTATTTCAAAACTTGCCTGAAATGGAGAGTCAAATTCATCTTCAAAACCTGCTTTAAAGTCCTGAAATAAAGCAATCGCCTGCGGGTTGCCCAAGACTTCCTCCTCAAACTCTTCCTGGACAAAAGTTTCCTTTTCCTTAAAGTAATTCATGGATTTGTTCATCAGATCAATCTTGTCCGCTTTCTCCAATTCAAACGTTTCGTCTAATTTTTCCTGAACAAAGTTCTTATACACTTTCAGGTAATTCCCCGTTTGATTGAAATTATCGTTACGCACGCGAAGCTGCAGAAACTCATCTTTCCAATATACAGCCTCCTGTTGACGGTTTGTCTGATCGAGAACCAGCACCTTATACCCCTCTTCTTCTTCCACATTGACAATAATACAGCCCTTGTCCAGTTTATTGATATTGATCGCCTCCTGCTCATATTCCAACATAAAAGCACCTTGCTCCGGATATACTTTCAGATAAGTCTCTTTATTCTCAGATTTGAAAATACCAATCGCATCATGTTCTTCCCCTTCGATCTGCACATTTTTTAAGGCAACTACATAGACCTCTCCAGCCTTAATTTTAGGATGGTTGGATACCTCATAAAGGTGTTTTGAAATTTGTTGGGAAAAATCATGAAATGGAAGCTGCTCCTTAAAATACTGTCTTGCAAAATAGAAAATCTCATTCAGCTCCAACTCTCCATTGGGATGATATAAACGATACACTTCATTCACCTTTGCAAAAGGGCTCATAAAATACTGCATCAGGAGTCCAGGTAACACTTCATCTCCTTCAAGAGATACCGGGGCATCCGACAAAATATAAAATTCATCTTGCGCTTTATTGCCTACACGATGAATAGATAACGCTTCAAAAGTTGCATCTTGGTGAAAAAACATATTTCTTATCTTATAAATTATATATATCTATTGCTATTCTAAAAGTCTGACAATGTGCATTGACAATATCTTTAATTTCTGGAGAATAACCTCCGCCCATACTTACTTGAACAGGGATATTGTGTTTATGGCACATTTGAAAGACCAATTCATCTCTTCGATGACAGGTACTGCTGCTTAAGTTCAATTTACCCAGCTTATCTGTTTCCAAAATATCGACCCCTGCTTGGTAGAAAACGAAATCAGGCTCAAATTCCCGAAATACACCAACCAAACTTTCTTCCAATAAAGTGAGGTATTCCATATCCGTAATATGATCTGCTAAGCCAATATCCAAATGGGAACGCTGTTTGACAAAGGGATAGTTTTTCTCACCATGCATTGAAAAGGTAAACACCTGGTTATGCCCCTCAAAAATATGGGCGGTACCATTTCCTTGGTGCACATCCAGGTCAATGATGAGGATACGGCTAGCATATTTATACTTCAACAAGTAGCCGGCGGCAGTCGCTTGATCATTCATCAGACAGAAGCCTTCACCAAAATCATAACCGGCATGATGTGTCCCCCCTGCAATGGTAAAAGCAACACCATACTCACGTGCATATTTAGCACTACGGATCGTCCCATCTAGGATATATCGCTCCCGATCAACAAGGCTTTGACTTAATGGAAAACCTATTCTACGGACCATCTTGGAATCCAAAGTAAGCTCAAACAACTGCTTTACATACACTGGATCATGGACCAAACAGCATGTCTCAAAACTCGCAAGCTCAGGACTGAAAAAACTTGACTCATCTGCCAGACCTTCATGTTTTAACTGTAAAGGAATCAACTCGTATTTCAGCATCGGAAATCGATGCCCCTCTTTGACGGGGTGGACAAATTCTTGACGAAAAGCTATCTTAAGCACCTTAAAAACTTCTATTACTCATGCGAAGATAAGAAAAAGATCTTTTGGAGTTATATGAGAAAAAGGGCATCTTTGAGAAGAAACAAAACAGCAAGCCAATGTTATGTTGCCATAACAGCATGCTTGCATTCAATCATAAATTTATATTCTTCAAAATAAATGGAAACAACTAATTTGCCCCAATTGTCTGCCATGGAACAACGTGTACTAGGCTCACTAATCGAAAAATCAAAAGTAACTCCAGAATATTATCCGATGACAATCAACAGCTTACAAGCTGCTTGTAACCAAAAAACTTCCCGCAAACCGGTTGTACAATATACAGAAGAAGATATTATTGCGACATTGGATATATTAAAGAAAAAGGGCTTAATCTCGACAGTTGTTGGCGGTGGATCTCGCGTAACAAAGTACAAACACAATTTTGCCATACAATTTCCACTGGTTCCCTCTGAATTAACCATTGTCTGTTTATTGCTACTCAGAGGACCGCTGACCGCCGGCGAAATTAATTCAAACTCCGGAAGACTTTATGAATTTGAGTCGTTGGGCGAAATCAATGAACAATTGGAAAAATTGGCACAAGAAGGCTATCTTAAGTCCTTACCTAAACAAATGGGACATAAAGAAGTCCGCTACATCCATTTATTAGGAGAAATCAATCTGGAGGCCTATGAAAATAGTGGTCCGGTGAGCGGCTCCTCGAATGACCAGATCTTACTCGATCGAATTGGACAATTGGAACAGGAAGTTGCAACATTGAAACAGCAATTTCAGGATCTCTGGGATGAATTACATTAATTGCTCATGTCGCAAACAATAGACTCCAAAAACGAAATATCCAAAGCAACCTTGTGGTTGATGACCATCGCCACAGGCTTAGTTGTCGCCAATAATTATTACAATCAACCATTATTGGGCTTGATTGCCAAAGACCTACATATTGACGAGGCTACGGTCAGTAATTCGGCCATGTTAACGCAGATCGGATATGCCTTTGGCCTGTTATTGATCGTTCCTTTAGGGGATATGTTTAAAAGAAAAAAAATGATCTTGATCGATTTCTTTTTCATTATTTTTTCTTTGGTAGGTATGGCCATGTCCACTTCTATCCTATCCATATTGCTATTCAGCTTTTTGATAGGTTTCACATCTGTTATTCCACAGGTTTTTGTGCCCATGGCAGCCGAACTTGCGAGCAAAGAAAAGCAGGCTTCAGCGATTGGTATGGTTATGTCGGGTCTGCTGATCGGTATATTACTCTCTAGAGTTGTAAGCGGGTTTGTCGGCTCCTACTTTGGCTGGCGCGAAATGTATTGGATAGCGTCAGCAATTATGGTCATTACAGCCATCACCATCGCATTGAAGCTACCAGAGGTACTGCCTAATTTTAAAGGTTCTTATAAGGAATTGATGCGATCAGTCTGGAACTTTGCCAGGAAACAACCTGTATTACAGTTGGCGGCTTTTCGTGGAGCCATGGGATTTGGGGCTTTTTCTGCATTTTTTACAACGCTTGTTTTCCATCTTGAAGCCCCACCTTTCTTTGATGGCCCGGCAACTGCTGGAGCCTTTGGCCTCGTCGGTGCATGTGGGGCGCTTGCCGCTGCTTTTGTCAATAAACTAACTATTTATATAGGCAAAGCAAAAATCATCTTGTACGCGATCCTATTGATGTTACTCAGCTGGTTATTATTCGCCCTCTTCGGCAATTACTATTGGGGCCTGATCCTTGGTGTTATTCTCATCGATCTTGGCCTACAGTCGATGCATATCCTAAATCAAAGCGATTTCTATGCGCTAAACCTCGGTGCCAACAACCGACTAAATACCGTATATATGGTCAGCTATTTTATTGGCGGATCAACAGGCACTTTTTTTGCTGCACAAGCATGGCAACACTTCCAATGGCCCGGTGTTATTTTCGTAGGCACATGTTATACGCTGTTGGCATTGTTGGCTCATCTATTATTTGATTATAAATTAAGAAAAAACTGATATGAAATTCGGCCAAGTAGAACATCCCGAGGAAATCGATTTTACCCTTCCTCCTACTACACCAGAAACCTTAACCTTATTACAGCACTTCAAAATAGACAAGCCTTTTGAGGTATATGTAGGCTGTGCAAAATGGAATAAACAAGATTTAAAAGGCTTTTATCCCAGAGGTACAAAAGACGAACTTGCTTATTACTCCACACAGTTTAACAGCATTGAACTCAATGCTACATTCTACAATTCACCTGGCATAGACCAGGTAGAGACCTGGAAAAAGAAAACACCTGCTAACTTCAAGTTCTTCCCAAAAATACCACAGTCCATCAGCCATTTCAGCAGACTACTGAATACCGGTGATAAAGTAAAATTATTTACGGACTCCATTGTTCATTTCGATGAAAAACTGGGAATGGCTTTTCTTCAGATGCACGACAATTATAATCCAAAGGACATGGCCCGTTTAAAACTATTTCTTCATGACTGGCCAAAAGAAGTCCCGCTAGCGTTGGAAGTCCGAAATAAAGATTGGTTTTCCAAACCCGAAGTAACAAAAGAACTCTATGCACTGTTGGAGGAAACCAATGTGACCAATGTACTGGTCGATACTGCAGGCCGGAGAGATATGCTTCATATGCGCCTGACCACCCCGATTGCTTTTGTTCGATATGTAGGTGCAAATCATGCAACAGACTATGATCGACTGGATCAATGGATTGATGTTCTGAAACTATGGCGGGAAAACGGGTTGCAAAAATTGTATTTCTTTATCCACCAGAATATTGAGGTGGAATCACCGTTACTGGCGACACATTTTATCAAAAAACTGAATACAACATTCGACTTGGATCTAACCTATCCCAACAAAAACACAGGAAATACCTTATTTTAAGACAAGTTATCAGATCGGGTCCATGATGCACCAATAGAAAAATATATTTTGCCCCAAAAAAAAGCCGAAGTAGAAGATACTTCGGCTTTTTTTATTAAAAATCAAACTTTAGCTTATTTTTTAGCGTATTTAAAGTTTTTACCGATGAAACGGGCATTACCACCCAATTCTTCTTCGATACGCAACAATTGATTGTATTTAGCCATACGGTCAGAACGTGAAGCAGAACCAGTTTTGATCTGTCCACAGTTCAATGCTACAGCTAAGTCAGCGATAGTCGCATCTTCAGTTTCGCCCGAACGGTGTGACATCACAGAAGTATAACCAGAATTTTGAGCTAAAGTAACCGCATTGATTGTTTCAGTCAATGAACCGATTTGATTTACTTTCACTAAAATTGAATTTGCTGTATGTGTATCAATTCCTTGTTGAAGACGTTTTGTATTTGTAACAAAAAGATCATCACCTACTAATTGAACATGGTCACCGATTTTGTCAGTCAATGTTTTCCATCCAGCCCAATCATCTTCAGCCATACCATCTTCGATAGAAATAATAGGGTATTTAGCTGTTAATTCAGCCAAATAGCTTGCTTGTTCTTCACTAGAACGTACAGCACCTTTATCACCCTCAAACTTCGTATAATCGTATTTACCGTCTTTGTAGAACTCAGAAGAAGCACAATCCAACGCTAAACAAACATCTTGACCTGGTTTGTAACCAGCGATTTCAATCGCTTTCAAAACTGTTTCGATAGCATCCTCAGTACCTTCAAAAGTTGGCGCAAAACCACCTTCATCACCTACTGCAGTTGAAAGACCTCTGTCATGTAAGATTTTTTTCAAGGTATGGAAAACCTCAGTACCCCAACGCAAAGCTTCAGAGAATGAAGGCGCACCCACAGGCATGATCATAAATTCCTGAAATGCGATAGGTGCATCAGAGTGTGAACCACCATTGATGATATTCATCATAGGGATAGGCAACGTGTTCGCATTTACACCACCGATATAACGGTATAATGGTTGACGCGACTCTTGTGCAGCAGCTTTCGCTACAGCTAAAGAAACTCCTAAAATAGCATTTGCGCCCAGGTTTCCTTTATTTTCGCTACCGTCTAAATCAATCATGATTTTATCGATGGCATTTTGCTCGAAAACATCTACACCTTCTAGTGCTTTTGCAATTTTAGTGTTTACATTCTCTACAGCTTTCAAAACACCTTTTCCTAGATATTTTGATTTGTCACCATCACGCAATTCTACTGCTTCGTGAA
Organism: Sphingobacterium sp. HSC-15S19; assembly: GCF_050433745.1. Classification (NCBI taxonomy): domain Bacteria; kingdom Pseudomonadati; phylum Bacteroidota; class Sphingobacteriia; order Sphingobacteriales; family Sphingobacteriaceae; genus Sphingobacterium; species Sphingobacterium sp. HSC-15S19. The sequence goes on along the minus strand of NZ_JBNPWQ010000045.1, from coordinate 33,237 downwards.
TACCAGTTGAAGCACCTGAAGGAACAGCTGCACGACCAACAAAACCATTTTGTGTAGTAACATCTACCTCAATTGTAGGGTTACCGCGCGAATCCAAAATTTGACGCGCATGAACATCGATAATTAAACTCATCTCTTTATTAGACTATAATTTATTTTCATTACTTAGTGTAGATAAGACACACTCTTGTCTACAGACATTTTTCACAATCAAATATAATAAAAAATGTATTTATTCCCCTATTTATTATGAATTAAATATGCCCCATCGGCATAACTGTTCAAATAAATACAATAAAAAACCCTTCAAGATCTGAAGGGTTTTTTATATAATATTGTACAATTTAGTTTTTGATCATCGCTACAAAATCATCAAACAAATAGCGCGAGTCATGTGGACCCGGTGATGATTCTGGGTGATATTGCACCGAAAATGCTTTCTGTCCTTTGATACGGATACCTTCAATAGACTGATCGTTCAAATTAACGTGTGTAATTTCGACGTTCTCAGAATTTTGGATATCTTCAGCCACAACCCCAAAACCGTGGTTCTGCGAAGTGATTTCACAACGGTTGGCGATAATATTCTTCACCGGGTGATTGATACCACGGTGTCCGTTATGCAATTTGCTTGTGCGGATACCATTTGCCAATGCTAAAATCTGGTGACCTAAACAAATACCAAACATCGGTTTATTTGCATTCAAAATAGCTTTTACCGTATCGATTGCATAATCCATCGGTGCTGGATCGCCAGGACCATTGGAAATGAAATAACCATCCGGATTCCATTTCTCCATTTCCTCAAATGTTGTTTTCGCAGGAAAAACCTTTGTATATACATCACGAGCCTCAAAATTACGCAAGATATTTTTCTTAATGCCTAAGTCCAAAACCGCTACACGTAACGAAGCATTTTCATTACCGAAGAAATAAGGCTCAGCTGTTGTTACTTTTGAAGACAGCTCAAGTCCATCCATTGAAGGAACTTCAGCCAATTGACGCTTTAATTCCTCAACATCCAATGTTTCTGAAGAAATAATCGCATTCATCGCACCTTTATCACGGATATGTCGCACCAATAAACGGGTATCCACATCAGAAATACCAACTAAATTACCCTCTTCAAAGTAGCTTTGGATAGATTCATCAGCCATTTTACGGCTATAGTTGATGTTGTAGTTCTTACAAACTAGTCCCGCAATCTGAATTTGATTTGATTCGGTATCATCCTCATCAATACCATAGTTACCAATATGAGCATTGGTGGTTACCATGATTTGTCCAAAATAAGATGGATCTGTGAAAATCTCTTGATAACCAGTTGTTCCTGTGTTGAAACAGATTTCCCCAGTAGTCGTACCAATTTTACCAGCGGCTTTACCGTGATAAACTGTACCATCTTCTAAAACTAAAATTGCAGGCAATTTGCTGTAGTTGGTCATTATCGATGTAATATTATAAAATGTGTATCCTTACTTTTATGAATTTTAAAGCGTTCTTGATTGGATATAAAAAAAGCCCTCAAATGGGCTAAATATCAATTAACAATGCATCATCACGATTGACAAACCGTTTCCTAAGGCACCTACCAATAAAGACTCTACTTTAATTTTCACGGGAGACAAAGTTACGACATATCACTTAAAAGTGAAAACATTTTTTGTTTTTTTATTCTTCAACTAATTCTTTCTTCCAAAACGTTGCAAAGTCTCTCAAAATCAGACCTGTCAATAGCGGAACAAGCATATAAATCAATGGATTCTCTAGCCAGGCTTCTCGAAACTTCAAGCGCAACAAAGCAATCAAAGCGGTAGTAAGACCACATCCCGGACAATCATAACCACTTGCAGCCTTCCAAAGGCAAGGAACAAGAATATGGATATCCGTGAAAAGATATAAGCCTATAGCAATCCCGAAATACCCCAATACCAACGAATAGATCCAATGATATTTAAGGTATTTCAGCAGGATATAAATCATTAATTATTGTTTATAGGACTCTTAATGTAATTGCCATCTGCATCCTTATATTTTCCGACAAGAATCATAATCAAATCGATCAGATACCAGATACCACAACCGCCCAAGGTAAGCAGCTGAATAACGGCAGTACCAATTTGCCCCAAAAAAAACCGATGTGCTCCAAAAGGGCCTAGAAAAAAGCAAAATAACAATGCCGGCAGCCATCTGTCATCCTGAAACGTGTTATTTTGTTGCTGAAAGGGTTGGTTGGCGTAAAATATAGGCTGTCTTACGCCAAACCTCGGCCTTGATATTGATCAACTTGCCGCATTCTACGCAATACTTTTCGTCTGCTGTTTTCATTTAGATTTAATTTGGTAATGGGGCTAAAAACCAGCCTTCCATCCGGGATAAAATAATAGCATGAAATTAACAAAAAAACTTATAAAATGTTCTTTTTTTAGCAACATATAGCATTTAATAGAAACAGCAAAGGCGCTTCACGGTGTGGAGCGCCTTTGCTGTTTATGTATTCAACTTTTAAGAGTTGATTGCTTTCCAGATCATATCTTTCAATGGCAATATATTTTTACCTGTCACCGAAGAAATGAAAATATAGGGTACATCTTCCGGTAGCTCCTGCTCCATTTCCTTCTCCAGCTCCTCATCGAGCATATCAGACTTGGTAATAGCCAGCAATTTGGGTTTATCTGCCAATTCTGGATTATACGCAGTCAGTTCATTCAATAAGATTTCGTACTCCTCACGGATCGTCCGATCGGTATCGGCAGGCACCATAAACAGCAAAACAGAATTTCGTTCAATATGCCGCAAGAAACGATACCCTAATCCCTTTCCTTCTGAAGCGCCTTCGATAATACCCGGAATATCGGCCATAACAAAGGAACGGTTATCCCGGTAGCTCACCATACCCAAATTAGGCACCAGTGTTGTAAAGGGGTAATTTGCGATTTCTGGTTTCGCAGCAGAGACGACTGACAACAACGTTGATTTACCAGCATTCGGGAATCCAACCAGTCCAACATCAGCAAGAACTTTCAATTCGAGAATCATCCACTGCTCTTTACCAGGAAGACCAGGTTGCGAAAACCGCGGTGTCTGCTGCGTAGGGGATTTAAAATGCCAATTGCCCAAACCACCTTTCCCCCCCGGAACCAATACCCTGGTTTCACCGTCTTCTGTGATATCGAACAGCACCTCTCCCGTCTCTGCATCCTTCGCAATCGTACCCAATGGCACTTCCAAGATCTCATCACGTCCAGTTGCCCCAGTACGCAAAGAACTGCCGCCAGACTCACCGTTTGACGCAATAATATGCTTACGATATTTTAAATGGAGTAACGTCCAGAGATTAGTCGTTCCTTTCAGTATAATATGCCCTCCACGACCGCCGTCACCACCATCGGGTCCACCGGTAGCTGTGTGCTTGTCACGGTGCAAATGAGCCGAACCTGCCCCACCATGTCCAGAACGACAACACACTTTCACATAATCAACAAAATTCGAACCTTGCGCCATTACAATTTATTACAGTCTAAAAAGTACTTATCTTAATTAATAATTATCGATGATATCTGTTAAACTTTTAAAGATAGAATCGATATCACCGATACCATTCACTTTAGAAAGTTTACCTTGTGCCTCATAATACGGCAACACATGAATCGTCTTTGTGAAATATTCATCAATACGCTTCACCAATTTATCAGCATCATCATCCGCACGACCAGAAATTTCCTTACGTTTAGCGATGCGTGCTTTCAATTCATCCTCATTCACATCCAGTGCGATTACTACTGAGATTGACGTATTGATACCTTCTAAAAAAGCATCCAACGCCTCAGCTTGCGCAACAGTACGAGGAAATCCATCAAAAATAAATCCTTTTGCATCCGGATTTTTCTTTACTTCCTCTTCCAGCATTGCTATCGTAATCGAATCTGGCACTAAATTTCCCTCAGCAATAATCTGGCTCACTTGTTGACCAAGTGGCGTTTGACCTTTAATATGTGCTCTAAAAATATCACCAGTTGAAACATGAACCAATTGATATTTTTCAATAAGCTTTGCAGATTGGGTTCCCTTACCTGCACCCGGAGGGCCAAATATTACAAGGTTTAGCATAGTTTTATTTAAGAAATTAAAACGAGTTAAAAAATAAAAGCCTAATCACAGATGATGACTAGGCTTTTCAGTTGTGCGCTCCAAGGGAGTCGAACCCCTAACCTTCTGATCCGTAGTCAGATGCTCTATCCAATTGAGCTAGGAGCGCAATAAACCATTACGTTTAGAACTCTGTCCCATGTGTTTTGGTGACGCAAATATAGTCAGAATTCGTTTTTTTACAAATTTTTTTTCAAAAAGAAGTTCCCTCCTTCCATCGACTGCCCTGCAATAATGCTTCTAAAAACAAAAAGCCAATCAAATTGACTGGCTTTTATCTGTGCACTCCAAGGGAGTCGAACCCCTAACCTTCTGATCCGTAGTCAGACGCTCTATCCAATTGAGCTAGGAATGCCTCTTTTAACAATACAAAAACTGTATTTGTGCGCACCAAGGGAGTCGAACCCCTAACCTTCTGATTCGTAGTCAGATGCTCTATCCAATTGAGCTAGGAGCGCTAGGCAACCAAAACAAATCCGTTATCCTTTTCCGTTTTGGTGATGCAAATATCGTTATATTTATCGATTTAACAAACATTTTTTCTCTTTTTTAAACTTTATACAACAACATTTCTTTTATCTCGTTGATAATATTATATTTAAAATATCAACTTTTTTTTTCAGACACGGACAAATGTTAGCATTCATGAGCAAAAGAGAATTAAAACTCAGTAAAATTCGCATCGGAGATATCAGCATCTCCTACTATATTCGCCCAAGCAAATTATACCCCTCTCCGAAAACAGTCATTTTCATCCATGGTTTTCCCTTCAACAAAAACACCTGGAAACAACAACTCCTACAACTCGACGAAGATTTTACAGGCATCGCCATTGATGTTCGAGGACATGGCCTAAGTACCAATGGACATGGCTTTTTCTCCGTCGATGTTTTTGCCAAAGATCTTGTGGAGTTTATTCGTAAACTCGACCTCAATCATGTCATCCTTTGTGGAATCTCTATGGGTGGCTACATCGCCCTCAGGACGTATGAATTGATCGGACAACAGCTCAAAGGACTTATCCTCTGCGACACGAATTCCCTTTCCGACGACAACAAAGGCAAACAAAAGCGTTTTGATTCCATTCAGGCTTTATTAAAATATGGCAGAAGACCATTTGCCATTGGCTTTATCGCAAACGTGTTTCACGATAAAACAATCCGTGAAAACCCCGAAGCTGTTGAACTCATCAAAAGCTGTATTCGCAGAAATGAAGTCGCCAGCATTTGCGCGACACAACTCGCTCTTGCTTCGCGAACAGATACAACCCATTCGTTGAAGACAATTATTATTCCAACACTGATCATAAAAGGTAAACACGACAAGTTGATGAGCGAAGAGCAAACAAATATCCTGATCGAAAATATACCCGACGTCCGCTATATGGAGTTTGAAGAATCCGGGCACCTGCCGAATCTCGAGGAACCCGAAAAATTCAATGCCGTGCTAAATGATTTCCTGCGAAATATACCGTTATAACCATCACCTTGGTTGTCAAGTACAGCATCGGATATAAAACAATAAAAAAAGCCACAACAGTGGCTTTTATTTCTTTTTTTCATTAAGATTTCGTTGTACGGATACTAGAACGAAAAATCATCTTTTGACCGAACATCCGCTTCCTCAGCGTATGCATCGTCAAAGTTAGGCTCATAACGTTTCTCGATTACTTCCTGATTGGACTTGATGTAATTAACCACATCAGTCAAACCATCAGCGAATTTCTCAAAATCTTCTTTATATAAGAAAATCTTATGCTTAATAAACTGGCCATCCTCAAAGCGCTTCTTGCTTTCTGTGATAGTAATGTAGTAATCGTTCGATCGAGTTGCTTTTACATCAAAAAAATAAGTACGCTTACCTGCTCTCACCTTTTTTGAAAAAACTTCTTCACGTTCTTTGTTTTCAAAATCTCCCATTGGTTGTTATTTAAGTTTAAAGTAATCTTAATCTTTGATAAATATATAATAATTCATTTTAATACACCAAATAATATTAAAAAAAAAGACAATTACGCGTAAAAATGGCAGTTCACTTCTATTTATAGCCGAGATAAAAAATAAACAACAAGATTTTTTACCGACGAAATCATTACATTTACCGAAAATATAAGTTGTATTACCTAAAGCAAATATGTAGAATATATTTGTGCCTCTATCTTTGAGTCATAAATAGTAAAAACATTATGGAAAAAGAACCCATCATACCAAACAGCAATAATAGCCGCAATATTGTAGGAGCGATTGTGATCATCGTAGGTATATTCTTATTATTGAATAACCTAAATTTAGGAAGCTGGTTTCCGGATTGGTTATTTGGCTGGCAAACGATATTAATCATCATTGGATTGGTCATTGGTATAAATTCCCAATTTCAGAAAAAATCGGCCATTATCCTATTGATCATAGGCGGAGCAAGCCTTATTTCAAGAATGATGCGCACAGACTTTGGCTCTGTAACCGTCCCGATCATCATCATTTCTCTCGGGATTTACTTTATCATGAGCAAAAGGAAACCTCCGATGGTTCCCCCAACTTACCCTAATCCGCCGCAAGGCTCTTACGACTGGGATAAGCGAGTCAACGTACCTACGGAAGGCGTTACTGACAGCGGTGTTACTGACCAGGAATCCAGACCATTTAACGAACAATACGGTTCAAGCCAACAAGCCTTGCCTAATCAGCAGGCTTTTGGCGACAAAGATAAAGATTCCTTTCACCAGTCATTTGAGGACAACCTCAATCTGAATACCATCTTTGCAGGCCAAAAGAAAGTAATCTATTCCAAACATTTTAGAGGGGGCAATATGACCAATGTATTTGGAAGTGTAGAGCTGGATCTAACAAAAGCTGATATTCAGCAGCCTATTGTGATCGATACATTCCAATTGTTCGGCAGCGCACGTATTATTATACCTCCGCATTGGACGGTATTTAGCAACGTCGCCTCAATCTTGGGCTCTGTCGATGACCGCCGGTTCCAAACGATTTATAACCCCGATACAGATAAAAAAATCTATATAACAGGCACCTGTATTTTAGGTAATTTAACCATAAAAAATGCTTAATAGATGAAAAGTAAGCTGTTCCTAAGTGTTAAAAGTCGATTAATTGGCATTATCTGTATATCCGTATTTATCGGATATCTTGCATTACAATACCTATTGATGCTTCGTTCTGGTTTTGACCAACAACTCGCATTCAAAGATTCATTTATAAACAGCATTGTGATGATGTTTTGCTGTTATGGCATGTCATCAGCACTTAATTTCTACACCCCACAACCCCGGGAGATTTGGAAGGTACTCATCATCGGTTTAATCATGGGCGCAATAAGCATCGCATTAAGCCGATTCTTGATGAGTTACTTTATCCAATCGACCTTTACCCCTTTGCTGGATTTAACATTACCCTATCGGGGTATCGTTAACTTCCTCATTTTGACTTCTGTTGCCATTATCAACATCGTTTGGAATATTCAGGAAGACAACATCAACAATATCAAGCGGAAACAGGAATCCGAAAATTTACTTCGGGAGGCCGAACTGTATAATCTAAGACAACAGTTACAGCCGCATTTCCTATTCAATAGCCTCAACTCCATTATAGCACTTATTGGTGCCAATCCGGATGAAGCCCGAAACATGACATTTCAGTTATCGGACTTTTTAAGAGGAACATTAAGAAAAGAAAACAATCAAATTATCACACTTGAAGAAGAGCTCGATCACCTTCAACTTTATCTCGATATTGAAAAAGTTCGTTTCGGTCATCGACTAAATACATCCATCTCTTCCTCAGAAGAAATTTTCAACAATAGATTACCAGCCATGATTATTCAGCCACTGGTAGAAAATGCAATTAAACACGGCTTATATAATGTAACTGATCAAGTAGAAATTAAAATAAAATGCCATTCGAATGATGGTCAGCTGCTGATTCAGATTACCAACCCCTTCGACACCGAAGAACAGTCAAAACCGAAAAAAGGCACTGGATTTGGGCTTTCGAGCATTCAGCGCAGATTATATCTCCTGTATGGAAGAAATGATCTACTGGAAACTCAAATTCAGGACAACATATTTATCAGCACCCTAAAAGTACCTCAATATGATTAAAGTCGTTATTATCGATGATGAACCCCTTGCACGCTCCATTATCGCGGGTTACCTAAAAAATGAAGCCGATATATCCATCATGGCAGAATGCGGTGATGGCTTTGAAGCTGTTAAGGCTATCCATGCGCACGAACCGGATTTAATTTTTCTGGACGTACAAATGCCCAAATTAACTGGATTTGAAATGCTTGAACTCGTTGACGATCCTCCTGCGGTCATCTTTACAACCGCTTTTGACGAATACGCCTTGAAAGCTTTCGAAAAGAACGCCTTGGATTACCTATTAAAACCAGTATCACCAACACGTTTCAAAAAAGCTTTGGAAAAATTCAGGGCAAGCTACTCCGCACCAGAGAAAAAAGTCCAACCCAACTACGAAGTACTAACAGCACAAGACGAAACAAAAATCGACCGTATCGTTGTAAAAACAGGTACGCAGATTAAGATTATTCCGATTGATACCGTCAAATATCTGGAGTCTTACGATGACTATGTTAAAATTCATACCAAAGATGGCATGTACCTAAAAAATAAAACAATGGCATTTTTTGAAAAGTCTTTGGATCCGAATCAATTTGTCCGCATACACCGGTCTTTTATCATTAAGGTAGATCAGTTGGCCAAATTGGAACCTTATGAAAAGGATTCTTATATTGCTGCACTGACATCGGGAGAAAAGCTCAATATCAGTAAATCAGGCTATGCACGATTAAAACAATTGATTGGAATTTAAACATTCCGTAGATTTGTGCCCATCAATAGTTATGAAACATTTTATTACAATAGTATTGCTGGGCATCACATCTTACTCCTTTGCCCAAACGAATCCTGAGGAACAGATCAACAGAGGAGTTTACAATAGGCTGGAATTTTTTATCAATTCCCAGATGACAGACTCCGCCTATAATTTGGCCAGTGATTCTTTCAAACAACAATTTAGCCTAGCCAAATTCACCCAAGTACTACAGGAGCTCTATCCCTTAGGAAGAGTAAAAAGCTCAACGATAAAAGAATTTGAAAAAGGGCTTGCAACTTATCAGATGGACTTCGACAGCAGATCGTATGAGGTTCTTTTTGCGACGGACACAAGCTTAAAATTCAGCACATTAAAGTTCACTCCTTTGGCAATAAAGCCTCAAGTGGAAAAAACTATTGTGGTACCCGCCACACAGAAATCAGTCGATAACGACGATCTTTTTGTCGATTCGGTTGCAAATGCTTATTTAAAACAACAAAATACACAATCACTTGCCATTGGTATTCTAAAAAATGGACAAACCAAAACCTATTTCTATGGTGAGACGGCCAAAGGCAACCAAACTCCGCCTACAAAAACGTCTGTTTATGAGATCGGTTCACTGAGCAAAGTTTTTACCGCTATACTTTTGTCAAATCTTGTCGAAGAAGGAACGATAACGTTAGATCAGCCTATCGCGCTATTTCTTCCTGATACACTCAAGAAAAATGGAGAACTTTCGAAAATAACGTTTCAAATGCTGGCCAATCATACTTCTGGCTTACCTAGACTTCCTGACAATCTTGACAAAGTCAAAGGATTTAACGAAAACGACCCCTACAAAACATACGACAAAAAAGCACTTTATAATTACCTCGCAAGCTTTAAAAACAAAAAAAATCCAGGTGAAGAATACGAGTACAGCAACCTTGGTTACGCCGTATTAGGAGACATTATCTGCAGTATCTATAAAAAAAGTTATGATCAGCTTGTAAAAGACATCATCTGTAAACCACTTGAAATGAGTAATACCTTTCAAGTATTAGACCCTAAGAGAAAAGATACTTTTAAAGTATATAATAAAGAAGGCCAGGAAGTGATTCCTTGGTCATTTGACGCTTTCGGTCCAGCTGGCGGATTAAAATCGACACTCGAGGATCTGCTTAAATTTGCGAATGCGCAATTCAAAATGCCGCAGACTCCCTTGGAAAATGCGATGGCAAATACCCGGTTATTTACATTTTTTCTCCCCCCAGACACAGACCTGGGGCTCGCATGGCATATGAATTTGATTGACGACCTAACGGTTTATTGGCACAATGGCGGAACAGCAGGAAGCAGCTCCTATCTAGCCTTATCGCCCGACAAAAAAAGTGGCGTAGTCATCTTGTCCAATTCAGCCATCTCTGCCGATGACAAGGGTAAAGCTATCTTGGATTATTTACTCCGTAAAAAGTAAAGTTCAAAATATCAGGAATAATGAGCCATATTGAAACAACAATATGGCTTTTTTTGTTGTAATAGCGATGAGTGATCATTAATTTTGAAGATAGGATAAAACAAATGGATTCGGATGAATCAACCAACAACAAGCTAAACAGCATCTATTTACATGAAGATATTTATCACTAAAAAAATTCCACAAAAAGGCATAGATCTATTAAAATCTGCTGGGCACGACATTTCTATACACGATTCAAGCAGCCCCCTATCCGAACTAGAGCTTATCAAAGCCAGCCAACAGGCCGATTACGTCCTTAACGGTGGGATGCAAAAGTTTGATGCTAATTTTTTCCAAAACTGCCCCAACCTAAAAGCCCTATCTCTCATGAGCGTCGGCTATGACAATGTGGATATCTCAGCCGCTACACAGCATGGAATACCCGTAAGCAATACACCGGGCATCCTTTCGGGAGCAACAGCAGACGTTGCTTTCCTCTTGATGCTATCGGTATCGCGGAAAGCATTTTTCAACCACAAAAGAATTTTGCAGGGCGAATGGAAAGGTTTTGATCCCACGGCGAACCTAGGCATCGAGCTCAACAACAAAACACTGGGCATCTATGGACTGGGACGAATTGGCTTTGAATTCGCCAGAAAAGCCAAAGCAGCATATAACATGGAAATTATCTATTACAATCGGAGTCGTAATGAGGAAGCAGAACAAATTCTTGGCGCACGATATGTTAATTTCGACGATCTGCTCACGCGGAGCGATGTACTTTCAATCCATGCAGCTTTGACTGCGGAGACTAAAAACCGGTTTGACAAAAATACATTTACGCGCATGAAAAACTCCGCTATATTGGTTAATACTGCCAGGGGCGGATTGGTCAATGAACTAGATCTAACAGAAGCCCTACAGACTGGCCAATTATGGGGCGCCGGGCTTGATGTAACAGACCCGGAGCCGATGGATCCAAAAAACCCACTTTTAACGATGGAAAATGTTTGTATCCTGCCACACATCGGCTCTGCCACCGTAGAAACAAGGGATAATATGGCACTTATGGCCGCCAGCAACTTACTGGCAGCAATCAAAGGCGAAAAAATGCCACAAATTATCAATAAAGAAGTATATCAATGAAACGAAGGTTTTTTCAGCTTTTAAATAGCTTAAATAAAGCCATCTTACCAAAATACGGTAAGATGGATCCGTTAAAATTAAAAAAGTACCAGCAGGCTATCATTGCCTACAGGTACTTTGTCCTTATACATGCATTGGAAACGGACCAGGACTAAGTTTTTGCAGTTCCTTGGTCACTTGAATTTGAAACAATGCTAATCTGCGTCGGATTGGAAGATAAACTAATATCGTTCCTTTCCAGCTCCAACATAATCTTTTCCTGCATCGAGTTTCGCGCAGCGACATAGTGCTCTCTTTTCGTCCAGGCACGAACGGTCAAAACCATGGCACTGTCCCCCAATTCTTTGATGAAAACAGTTGGCTCCGGACTTGTCAACACATTCTCATTCGAACGGAGAACCCTTAATATGATATCTTTCGCTTCTTTCACATTTTTATCATAAGAGATACTGATGGTATATTCAAACATCCGTTGCACAATTTTCGTATAATTTTTGATAACCGAGTTGGCCAAAGGACCATTAGGGCTAAAAACACGTACACCGTCATCACCTATTAAAGTGGAATACAAGATATCAATCCTTTCTACCGTACCTGCAGTACCATTTGCACTCGATATGGAATCCCCTACTTCAAATGGTCTAAACATCAAAATCAGCACTCCACCAGCAAAATTACTCAAACTTCCCTGCAGCGCCATACCAACAGCCAATCCAAAAGCAGACAATGCTGCGATAAACGAGGTTGTCTGAATCCCAATCTGGCTGGCGACTGTAAGAAGTAGCATCACCCACATGACAATCTTGACGATGCTAGAGATAAAAGCCCGAATAGAAGGATCTACATTCTTCTTTTCGAAACGTTTATGTAATAAGCGATCCACAAAATTGATCACATATTTCCCAAGAATCAATAGGATAATCCCCCCAATAATCCCCGGAATAGACTCAATGACAATGTCTGTCAAACGCCCAAATCTCGTTTCTAGGCTATTCAAATTACTTTCCATTTATTAATATATTTTAAAATTTTAGACACAAGGATTGTTCCAACATATCAGCCAAAGCATCAAAATGTAAAAATCATTGAAAAACACCACAAAAGACCAAATAAACACCACTATTAAAAGAATATTTGGCGTAATTTTGCTATATGAATAGAAAAAACACCATTCCTATTATTGATAGTTGTAGCATTGATCTCAATAACAAAACAACGATTCATATTGATGATCTAAAAGAATATATCATCAAGCATCAGGATATGGTGTTTCCTCACAAACATAATTTTTTTCATTTTGTACTATTCACTAAGGGATCAGGAGAACACATTATCGATTTCAATCATTACAACATTGAACCTTATCAAATCTATTTTATGGTACCGGGTCAAGTTCATACCTGGAATTTTACGGGTGATGAAGAGGGCTATGTTGTCAATTTTTCCATTGATTACTTTCAGTCTTTTCTCTTACGAACCGATTACCTGGAACGCTTCAGCTTCTTACAGGGTAAAATTGAGCAGTTGATTTTTGTTATTGCTGAACAATTTCGCAAGCAGTCTATCCACATTCTTGAACAAATTTCTACCGCAAAAGCGGCAGGACAGCCGGAAGACTATATCCGTACACTTCTGCTCCAATTTATATTGTTTATCTCAATTTCTACAGAAAAGGATCATCAAGAGCACAGTACGCCATATAATCACAAAATATTCAATAGTTTTCAGCAATTGGTTGAACAGCAATTCAAGTCTACCAAATTGCCCAGTGTGTACGCAGATCAATTATTTATTACACCCAATCATCTGAATGCGATCTGCAAATCCTACATCGGACAATCAGCAGGTGAAATTATACGAAACCGGATTGTACTCGAAGCGAAGCGACTATTGGTCAATCGAAACTTAAATATCAATGAGATTGCAGATGAGCTGCAATTCAATGACAACTCATACTTTACTAAATTTTTCAAAAAATCCGCTGGGCTCACACCAGAAGAGTTCAGAAAACAACTATAACTATGGAAGAGGTTAAATACGAATTATCTGAATTTAAAGCCGCATGGCAAGCAAAATGTCCAAGATGCAGAATCGGCCATGTATACCAAGGGCCTGCATACGGTCTGAAAGTACAAAAAATGAATAGCCATTGCGAATACTGTGGACTTCGTTACGAACGTGAGCCAGGTTATTTTTATGGTGCCATGTATGTTACCTATGCTTTCTCCATCGCCGAAATGGTTACTGCCTGTATGGCAACCTATATCCTAACAGGCAATGATTCTTCTTTTATACTCTATGCAACAGTTGCGATCATGAGCGTTGTTTTAATGTCGCCATTCAACTACCGCTATTCCCGTATCATACTGATGTATTGGTTAACACCAGGCTTACGATATGATCCGAATGTCAAAAAAAAGGAAGTTGATGTGAAGGCTTCAGCATAACCTTCATTATCCTTATCTTTATCCTGATGAAGGATATCATTTATTTGGACAACAACGCTACAACTCGCATTTTGGATGAAGTATGGAATACCATGACTCCCTATTTCATCCAAAATTATGCGAACGCATCGAGTGTCTATCACCAAATGGGACGCGAAGCCAATGCTGCCATCCAACTTGCTAGAGGACAAATAGCTGAAGTGCTGAATTGCTCACCGAAAGAACTATTTTTCAATTCAGGTGCAACAGAAAGTATTAATACCGTAATCTGTGGCATATTTGACAAATACCAATCCAAGGGTAATCACATTATCACCGTTTCAACAGAACACAAGGCTGTCCTAAGCTGCTGTGAACAATTGACGAAAAAAGGAGCTCAGATCACCTATCTCCCTGTCGATGCACAAGGAATGATCAATATAGACGATTTGAAAAATGCGATGACTGCACAGACCATACTCGTTTGCATCATGGCCGCAAATAACGAGACAGGGGTATGTGCATCGCTGGCACAAATTGCTACGATTTGTACAGAGAAAGATATCTTGTTCTTCTGTGATGCAACCCAGGCTGTTGGAAAAATCGACATTGATCTACAAAAAATCCCTATCGACCTCTTATGTCTGAGTGCACATAAACTTCATGGCCCAAAGGGAATCGGCGCATTATACATTCGTCGAAAATCAAAACCGATTCAGATTAGCCCATTAATTATGGGGGGTGGTCAGGAAAGCGGATTTAGAGGCGGAACATACAACGTGCCAGCTATCGTCGGCTTTGGAAAAGCCATGTCTCTGATCAAACCAGCAGTTTATAATTCGGTCGAACGAAACCGCAATCTATTGGAAGAAATTTTAAGTGAGATTCCTGAAATCATCATTCATGGAAAAAATGCACCCCGCCTACCAAACACCAGTTACATTAGTTTTAAACATATACTGGCCAGCGAAATAATGACTACCTGTCCCACATTAGCCCTTTCCTCGGGCTCGGCCTGTGTGACCGGATCCAGAGAACCTTCCCATGTTTTAATGGCTATGGGTATCTCCAAAGAAGATGCATTATCGGCCATTCGCTTTAGCTTAAGCATATTTACGACTCAAGAGGAAATTATTCAATGTGCCCAATTGATCACAGCAGCGGTTCACAAAATCCGCGATCAATCCCCTATCTGGCAACTTTTCAAAGCTGGCCTGATCGATTAATTTATGACATTCTAAAAACTTTATAGGAGACGAAATATAACAAGATTGTATGTATCTTTGTGTCATACAAAGGATATTACTATGATTACAGTTACTGACAAAGCAAAAACTCGTATCGAGGAAATCATGAAGGATGAGCAATATGACAGCAATTACTTTGTGCGTGTTGCTGTGGAAAGTGGCGGTTGTTCGGGCTTGAGTTATAAGCTGAACTTCGATAACGAAGAAAAAAAAGGTGATCAATTTTTCGAAGATAAAGGCGTGAAAGTCTGTTTGGATATAAAATCATTTTTATATCTAGCAGGTACAGAATTGGATTATTCCGATGGTTTGAATGGAAAGGGGTTTGAATTCCACAACCCGAATGCGAGCCGGACCTGTGCGTGTGGCGAAAGCTTCTCCGTTTAATCAATCAATCGATCCACCATAAACAAAAGAGCCCTGAAATATTTCAGGGCTCTTTTGGTAAGTAACCAAACACTTTTAGTTGCACCAACAAATTATTAGTTTTATAATTAAATATTGACCTATCTTCATTTTGTTAGAATTTTTTTATTTTTTCAACTTTTTAATGGATAAATATTAAAAATCACAACCAAACAGATTAACCAGTGATATTTTCATACTTTTGTATGAAATAACTGAATAAAAAATAAAACCATGCGTATCAATCCATGCATGGTATTTCATTTGACTCATATGGAGGGAAGAAAACTTTTAAATACCGAAGTTGCTATCAGCTTCGTTAAAGATACATTTGTCCAACAACTAAAGAAAGCATTAAATTTAATTCCGATCTCATCACCATTGGTGGTTTTAGACGGCACAGGATTAAACGATGACTTAAATGGAATTGAGCGTCCGGTATCATTTCCGATTAAATCATTGAATGAAAAAAGAGCTGTCGTGGTACATTCATTGGCAAAATGGAAAAGAGTCCGTTTAAAAGAGCTCGAAATGTTACCTGGGGAAGGCATCGTGACAGACATGAAAGCACTGCGTCCTGATGAAGATTACACCCCTATTCACTCGATCTATGTAGACCAATGGGACTGGGAAAAAGTAATCGATAAAGATCAACGTAATTTGGCTTTGCTGAAAGAAACCGTATTAAAAATTTACGATGCATTACGATTTACAGAACAACAGGTTGAAAGCAAGTATCCACAGGTAAAAGCGATTCTTCCGGAAACCATTACATTCATTTCGGCTGAAGAACTACTGCAAAAATATCCTAATCTAAGTGCAAAGGAACGTGAAAATACAATCACAAAAGAATACGGTGCTGTGTTTTTATACGGTATCGGAGGGGCACTCAGCAATGGTGTTGCACACGATGGACGCGCAGCGGACTACGACGATTGGAGTACTACCAATGAGGCTGGCCACAAAGGATTGAACGGCGATATTCTCGTATGGAACCCAATCTTAAATTCAGCGTTTGAACTTTCTTCCATGGGAATTCGTGTCGACAAAACAGCCTTGGCACATCAAATGGAAATCAGAAATTGCACTGAAAAATCCAAACTGACTTTCCATAGCATGCTTCTTAATGATCAATTACCGGAATCTATGGGCGGTGGGATCGGACAATCACGTGTCTGTATGTTTATGCTCAAGAAACAACATATTGGAGAAGTTCAAGTCAGTATCTGGGAAGAGGACAAAAAAGAAACGCTAAGACAAGAAGGTATTGATATCTTATAAAACAATACTTATTAAGAATTAATAACGCGGTAACTATACTGCGTTTTCCAATATATCGATACAAATCAGTGCAAGGTAATCATCTTTTATAGACCGATTACCTTGTTTTTTTAGGTATAAAATGTCTAAAAAATTTTCATTCTAGTTTGTTCCTTTCAAGATAGCGGTATTTTGTATTTTTGTCAAATGCAGCTAGAAGCTATTTTAAATAAATTAGGCATTTCATCCTTAAATGAGATGCAAGAAAAAGTAGTGGAATCGTATCAAAAAGACCATGATTTCATCTTACTTTCACCCACAGGATCTGGCAAAACCTTGGCCTTTTCATTGCTCATTTTAGCGCAATTGAAGGAAATCGTTCGGGAGGTTCAAGTACTGATTTTAGTGCCGACCCGCGAACTTGCCTTACAGATAGAGCAAGTGCTACGCAAGGTGGCCACAGGTCACAAAGTCACCTGTGCCTATGGCGGTCATAGTACCCGTATCGAAAAAAATGAATTCAAGGATGCTCCCGCAATTATTATAGGAACTCCAGGACGTATAAAACAACATATCGAAGAAGGAAATTTTGATCCGACCAGTATCCACACCCTTGTGTTAGACGAATTTGATAAATCGTTGGAACTGGGATTTCAGCATCAAATGGATTTCATTATTCGACATATACCGGCCATCAGATCCCGGATATTGACTTCTGCAACGATGATGGATGTAATCCCGCCATTTACGCAGATAAAGGAGCCTATCCTTGTTGATTTTCTGAATAACTCCCAGAACATACCCCGCATTACAATAAAAAAGGTCGTTGCTCCTGTTCAAAAGAAATTGGAGGCATTGCTAAAACTCATCTGCAAGATCGGGACGAAAAAAATGATTATTTTCTGTAATCATCGCGATGCAGTAGATCACATCAGCGAACTACTGGACAATCGCAATATTATTCACGACACCTTTCATGGCGGACTTGAACAGCAAGATCGTGAGCTGGCACTTCTCAAATTCCGTAATCATTCCAACAATGTTTTGATCACGACCAATTTGGCTGCAAGAGGATTGGATATCCCCGAAGTCGATGCCATTATTCATTACCAGCTACCGCATAAAGAAGATGGCTTTATTCATCGCAATGGACGTACTGCGCGTATGCAGGCAAAGGGTGATGTCTATGTCATCTTAAAGCCTGAAGAAGCCTATCCCTATATAGCGGAGGAAATACCTGAAGAGGAATTTCCCGAATACTATGATCTTCCGGAAAATTCACCTTTCGCGACACTTTATATCAGTGCTGGACGAAAAGATAAAGTCAATAAAATTGACATCGTAGGTTTTCTCCTACATTTGGAAGGTGTTGAAAAAGACGACATCGGTATAATAGAAGTGAAAGATAAGGTAGCTTATGTTGCCGTTAAAAGAAAGCTTGCTTCCGTTATTATCAATAAGGCTAGTGGGCAAAAAATCAAAGGGCGTAAAGTAAAAATTGGACGTACCTAGTTATTAGCGCGTCAAGAGATCCTCCTCACCTATTTCGGTGGCGAAGGTCGGATCCATCATCAAACTGTGATTCCAATGCATAAGGGGACCTGCATTGTCGTTAAAATAAGCCGATAAAAAAACCACTCAATGAGTGGTTTTTTTTATAGGAACCTGATTAATTTTTGGTTAATACCATGTTTGACTCTAACAGGGGTATTACATGGGGTTAGCAGGGGTATAACAGGGGGTTAACAGGGGTGTACCCCTATTAACCCCTTGTTAATACCCTGTAAAAAGGGTGCTGTCACCCTTTTAATTCCAAACATGGTGTAATCGGAGTTATACGCCTTACCGAAGTCGTTATAAACAAAAGCAATAAATAAAGGGAATTTATCAGGGGTGTAGTGCACCCGGGGAATCAATCGGCAGGTAAGCCTTCACAATGCCGTGTAAGGCTTACCTGCCGATTCTGATTTAAAATTTTTCAGGGTATGTCATGGTTCCTGTTCAGTTCAAGCGACACAGGTTAATCCAATTCTTTTAAATACCGGAGATACAACTGCACAGCTTCGCGTTTCTTATCTGTCAAATGGAAATTAAGATGCTGTGTTAGATATTTGGTATAATCAAAGCCCTCAAATTCTGGGAGACCGGCTATCACATCGGTTGCATGTTCAACACCATAGGCTAAAGCTTCATTAAATTGCTCCACAAAAGAGTCGGGAAGTTTTTTGTTACTTACCCATAAAGCAAAAGCGAAAGGTAATCCGGTGAAGTTAAACCACTCTTCCCCCAAATCATAAACATAGGGTACTGCATTCTTCTTACCGAAAGTACGATCCCCAATTAAAACATAGGCATCTGGCTCTATAGATTCATCAGTGACCAATTCTACATCCTTTTTCCAATAATTTTTAATCAATACACGTGCTAAACCATTTGACGTGCGCGATTGCTTATCCAAACGTAAAGTTTTTACCTCTTCAATAGGCTTATTGGCAAAAATAAAGACAGAATCGACAGCACCTTCTGTGCCGATACAAAAATCGGTATTAATATAATACTCGGGAAGACTTAATAAGGCAGCTGTCGGTATAATACCGATATCAGCTTGATCATCGATTACTTTCTGTGCACAGGCACTTGGATAATCAACGCTCAAGTCGATTTGCGCCATCACTTTCGATTTACGTATTCCATTCAAAAATGGATAAGTATTGGTATACGATACGGCAGAAACTCTAATTTTATTCATTTATCAATGCTTCTAAGTGTGCGGTATTGTAATGGTCCACAATCTCAAATTGACCATTATCATACAGCAATTTATATAAAGCAGTATTTGTATGCGGGAAATCATCCATATAACGGGCATCAACACCAGTCATTAGACAAAGCATAATCCGTAAAGCACGACCGTGCATACAGACTAATATGTTTTTTTCATCTGTCTGAGCGAGCATATGATCCAAGGCGACTTGTTGACGAGCCATCAATTCATGAGGAGACTCTCCGTTTTCAATACTGACATCCAATTCTCCATTGCGCCATGCTGCGACCAATTTTTCAAAACCAGTTAGCAACTCTGGTGTTTGTTCTTTTCCTTCATAAACTCCCCAGCTTATTTCATCCAAACCAACAAGCTGTTCCCAAGGTAAATCCAAATCAAGAAATCCTTGTACAGTTTGATGCGTACGCAATAAAGTGGAGGTATATATCTTATCAAAAGGCACTGTCTTATAGTGATCAAAGAAAGCCTGAGCTTGAGCTATGCCCATCTTGTTAAGGGGAGAATTAACACCCCGTCCCTGCACAATACCTTTCAAATTTAGATCAGTCTGTCCGTGTCGTATAAAATAAAATGTCTTTTTCAACGTGTGATATGATTATGAATTGACAACAGGTAATGCATAATAGCTTTTCTTTTGATCACCTTGATCAAAAACAAAATCATTATAATCAGTCACCACATTGTAGAGGGTATCTCTTTCTATCGGATGGCGTCCAACATTTTTTATCAGCTCGACAACCTCTTGTGTGGTCATCCCCGGTTTTTGCTCTTCTGCTCCCGCCATGCTATATATTTTTGTCGTATCATCCAGTGTTCCATCGATATCATCGACTCCAAAAGCCAAGGACAACTGGGCCGTATCTCTCGATATCATTGCCCAATACGCTTTAATATGATCAAAATTATCCATGTAAATTCGAGCGATCGCATAATTCCTTAGGTCTTCGATAACGGATACCTCGGGAATATGGGACATTTGGTTCTCCTTATTTCTAAATTTTAAAGGAATAAAGGTCTGAAAACCGCCAGTCTTATCCTGCAGCTGTCTCAAGCGTTCCATGTGATCTACACGATGCCAAAACTGCTCAATATGACCGTACAGCATCGTTGCATTAGTATGCATTCCCAGCTTATGCGCTTGCTCATGAATATCCAACCATTGTTCGGCAGTACATTTATCATGTGCAATCTGCTCTCTGATTTCTGGATGAAAAATCTCTGCCCCACCCCCTGGCATAGAATCCAAGCCGCAAGATTGCAAATACTTCAGGCCATCGTAATGGCTTAATTTTGCCTTCTTAAAAATATAGTAATACTCTACAGGTGTAAGTCCTTTAATATGCAACTCGGGGCGATGCGCCTTACATTTGCGAAAGAAATCGGCATAAAATTCGAGGTTTTGTTTAGGAACAACCCCTCCAGTGATATGAACCTCAGTAACAGCCTCATTGTCATATTTTTTGACAATATCCATCATGCCATCAACTTCCATCTCCCAACCTTCTGCCCGTTCTTTTATTAAGCGGGAATACGAACAGAACTTACAGTCATAGACACAAACATTAGTCGGCTCAATGTGAAAATTACGATTGAAAAAAGTATGATCTCCATGGCGTTTCTCACGAATATAGTTAGCAAGCACACCAAGATAGCCTAGCTCACCTTTTTCATATAAAAGCACTCCTTCCTCAAAAGTGATACGCTCCTCTCGCAAAACTTTCTCCGCTATATCTCTCAACTCGACAGCTAAGTTTTTGTCGTTAATCAAGAAATTCAATTTATCTATTGCGTTCATTAAATGTATCTCCTATCTTAAATCAAATGTACCGAAAAGGCAACAAAAGTTATAATAAAAAATGTGATAACAACTAATTTGACAAACCTCTTAGAAAAGAAAGCTAATCTGTAAATTGTTGCATTTCGATTAATTTGCGGTATAATCCTTCACGTTGTATCAGCTCACTATGGCTACCTACTTCTACAATCTTTCCGGCTTCAATAACTACAATTATATCCGCATTCTGAATGGTACTTAAGCGGTGGGCAATGACAACTGTTGTTCTATTGTCCATTAATTTATATAAGGAGTCCTGTACCAATTTTTCAGATTCGGTATCTAGCGCAGAAGTCGCCTCATCAAGAAGCATGATCGGTGGATTTTTTAAGACAGCCCGTGCGATACAGATCCGCTGGCGTTGGCCACCCGATAATTTACCGCCCCGATCACCAATGTTGGTCTGATAACCATGTTCAGTTTTCAAAATAAATTCATGCGCATTGGCAATCCGTGCAGCGGCTTCAACCTCTTCCTGGCTGGCAGAAAGATTAGCAAATGCTATATTATTGAAAATCGTATCATTAAACAAAATAGACTCCTGATTGACGACACCGATCATGTCCCGTAAAGAATCCTGGTTTAAATCCCGTAAATCAGTACCATCAAACAAAATTTGCCCTCCAGTGACGTCCATAAATCTCGGGATCAAATCAACCAAAGTTGATTTCCCTCCACCTGATGGCCCTACCAATGCAACGACCTTCCCTTTTTCTATAGTCAAATCGATGTTCTGGAGAATCTCTTTATCTTTGCTATACGAAAAATTGACCTGGTTAAATACGATATTCTTCTCAAAGCTTTTCACAAGCTTCGCGTCGGCGCGATCTTTCACTTCCGTCCGTTCATCGATGAGTTCCAATACGCGTTCGCCCGCAGCAAGACCATTATGAATACCGCTAAAAGAATCTGTCAACGCTTTTGCCGGACGCATCACCTGTGAAAAAATAGCGATATAGGCGATAAATTCCGGTGCAGTTAACCCCTTGTCACCTGAAAGCACCAAATGACCGCCATATAAAAGAATAATTGCGACCATAATGACACCTAGTAGCTCAGAAACAGGCGAGCTTAACTGTTGTCTTTTAGCCATATCACGGCCGATATTTGCATAACGTTCGTTCTCATTATGAAATCTGTTCTTAATAAAGGAGACCGCATTGAAGGCTTTGATAATTTTAATCCCCGATAATGCTTCGTCCAAATAGGAAATCATATTTCCATACGACTCCTGTGCTGCATGCGCCTGACTTTTAAGATTCTTAACGATTCTTGCGATAAAAAATGCAGAGACTGGAATAACCAAGAGGGAGAAAAAAGTCAATTTTGCAGAGATATTAAAAAGCATCACGATATAAGCGATCAATTGCAGAGGCTCCTTAAAAACCACCTGTAATGTCCCTGTAACAGAATACTGAACTACCTGCACATCTGACGCGACTTTAGAAACAATATCTCCTTTTCGTTGCCCCGTAAAATAGCCAACATGCAGATCCATCACATTATCAAACACTGCTCTGCGCAATTTAAGCAGGGTATGAATGCGAAAATTCTCCATAATACGCTGACAGAAATAACGAAATAGATTACTGATAAATACGGAGATCACAATAACAATACAGACGTATTTCAATGCACCATAGGCTCCAAACTGGCTATTAGCAACACTGGCGTAGTAATTAAACCACGCGAGAATGTCTGTATAAGCTTCTGGTTTTACGACCTCGGCGGTCTCTTTACCAACGTTAAAAAGTGTATGGAGTAATGGAGCTAGCAACGCTAAATTCAATGTGCTAAAAATAACCGTGATCAACGTGAAAATTACATATGGGATTGCAAATTTCTCAATGGGTTTAGCAAACGATAAGAGCCTAAAATATGTTTTCATTTATTTTGAACTAAGACAAATTACCTTTATACGAAAAGTCATTCGTCGGTCTCTCCTCTAACTTTCAGATTTTTGACGAGGAAATTGAACAAAAATAACAAATTAATCAAGAAAAGCGCATATCCTGGTAAGGGACTATAAAATTGTTGCATCTCAAGACTAAAGCATTCAGCTTGTTCAGCTTGAAAAATCGATAAAAAAATCTCCTTTTAATAGATAATTCCCTAATTTAGCCTTATTCAAATACCAAATTTATTAAAATAAAATGCAAATAGACGTTGCCAAAAGATTGCAGCATACTGAAGAATATTATTTCTCCAAAAAATTAAGAGAAATAGATGAGTTAAACAAACAGGGTGCGCGTGTAATCAACCTAGGAATTGGAAGTCCAGACTTGCCCCCACACCCGGAGGTGATCGAGACATTAAATACGAATGCCCAACTTCCAAATGTGCATGGCTATCAAAATTATAAAGGCGCTCCCGCCCTACGACAAGCCGTTGCAGATTGGTATCAACGTTATTATAACGCGACTTTTAATCCCAATACAGAAATATTACCCTTAATAGGGTCAAAAGAGGGTATTGTACACATCTGTATGACCTATCTTCAGGAAGGAGACCAAGCACTTATACCCAATCCTGGCTATCCAGCTTATGCTGCTGCAGTGAGATTGAGTGGTGCTGAAGCAATTACCTATAATCTTACACAAGAGAAAAATTGGCTTATTGATCTAAATGAGCTCAGAAAACAAGACTTGTCAAAGGTTAAACTGATGTGGATAAACTATCCTCATATGCCAACAGGTGCCTCGGCACCCGATGCATTTTATCAAGAGCTGATTCAATTTGCCAAAGAGCATAATATCCTGATTTGCCACGATAATCCGTATAGCTTTATTTTGACAGATACGCCAAGAAGCATTATGAGTATCCCTGGCGCGAAAGATGTAGCCATTGAGTTGAATTCGCTGAGCAAGTCTTCCAATATGGCGGGATGGCGAATTGGTGTGCTCGTGGGTGCCGAAGAACGTATAAACCAAGTACTCCGTTTCAAAAGCAACATGGATTCAGGTATGTTTTTACCTGTTCAGCTGGCTGCGGCAAAAGCCTTACAACTTGATGCCTCCTGGTATGCTGATCTAAACAAAATTTATGCTGAAAGACGTCAACAGGTGTATGAAATTATGGATTTGCTGGACTGTTCTTATCAAAAGGACCAAGTAGGTCTGTTTGTATGGGCACGCATCCCTGAAAAATACAAGGATGGTTATGCGCTAAGCGATGCTGTTTTGGACAAGTCACGGGTATTTATTACACCGGGTGGAATTTTCGGAGACAAAGGCGATCAATATATACGCATCAGTCTCTGTGCCACAGTAGAGGTACTCAAAGAATCAATCCAGCGCATTAAAGATAATTTCTAAGACATTCGATATCGGGGCAGCTTAACTGCTTTGAAATTATCGATAGAATAATTGATCGACAAACAACCAGGGTATAAAGCGTTCGGTGTATAACATTTGAACAAAAATACGCTTAATATAATTGTTTACATATGAACATTGCCATTGTAGGCGTAGGCTTGATCGGCGGCTCAGTTGCCATTCGCCTAAAAGAAACAAAATTCTGCGACAAAATTATCGGTGTAGATAAGAGTCAAAAGAACTTAGATAAAGCGATGCACATCGGCTTCATTGACGAAACAGCAAGCTTAGAAGATGCGATTAAGAGCTGTAAAGTATTGGTGCTCACAATTCCTGTCGATGCTATTTTACATGTTGTTCCTCAAATCTTGGATTTGGTTACAGATCAGGTCGTCATTGACATGGGATCGACAAAAACAAATATTCTCAACAAAATCAAGGATCACCCTAACCGGGGGCGTTACGTTGCAGCCCATCCCATGGCCGGCACCGAGTATTCGGGGCCTGAGGCTGCAATACCGGGCTTATTCAAAGGCAAGATGATGGTCTATGTCGAAGCATTTAAAACTGATGAGGATGCTTTCGAGATCGCCGATGCCATCACCGACCAATTGGAGATGCGCAGCTGTTTTATGAATGCGGACGAACATGATGTACACACTGCTTATGTATCACACATCTCTCACCTAACCTCTTTCGCCCTCGCCTTAACGGTATTGGAAAAAGAGAAATCTCAGGGACGTATCTTTGAGCTGGCAGGATCGGGATTTGAATCTACAGTACGTCTTGCCAAAAGTTCGCCCGATATGTGGACACCTATTTTCAAGCAAAATCGCGAAAATGTACTCGAAGTACTCGAAGAACATATCAAGCAGCTTCAATCCCTGCACGATTCTATTGCCACAGAAGATTATGATAAATTGCACAAACTTATTACCCGTTCCAATAAGATAAAAAGGATCATTAAATAAAGGGTGCTCTAGTTAAAGCAGTAGATAAAAAAAGTCCACTTTTTGGTGGACTTTTTTTATTCATCTTCCAATTCATTGAATTTATCCAAGTCGGCTTTTGCCCCGATAGGATCTCCCAATTTTTCACGAATTGCTGCGCGATATGAATACAAATCAGAATAATATGGATTCAAATCGATCGCTTTCGAGTAATCTGCCAGTGCGCCTGGTAAATCCTCCAACTTTTCATTCAAATCGGCTCGTAATGAATACACATAAAAATCTTCCGGATTGAGCGTAACAAGGCGGTCAAAATCCAATAATGCTTCCTCAAAATTCCCCAACCGCTCAAACAAAGATGCCCTTTCTTCGTATACGATCGATGAATCACGATCTATTTCCTCCGCTTTGGCATAGTCTTCCAGCGCACTTTGGTAATTACGATAGGATTCAAACACTTTAGCGCGAAATATATAGGCGGCAGAACGATTCTCATCAAGAGCAATAGCCTGATTGAAATCAGACAATGCCAATTCAAAACAGGTCAATTTCAGGTACAAACTTCCTCTAAAAACAAACAGGTTGCTATCCTTGTTATCGGATTCCGCAATAGCAGCAGAATAAAGACCGATTGCTTTTAGATAGCTATAGCAATGAACATATTCAAGTCCCAATGAATTTATTTCGTCAGTACTCAGCTGCTTTGGCTTCGATTCCAGCTCTTGAATAACCAAATTATCGGCCTCAAAGTAAGTGAGTTCAGCTTGATTCTCCGCCCATTCCAATACACTATGGTAATTAAAATCCAGTCTCTTGGCAATCTGATAATCATAGAAAGCACCTTCGTCTTCATCGATGAGTCGATAAACTAAACAACGGCTCGCATAAAAAAACGGTTCCTCTTTATACTGTTCGATTGCGCTTGTAAACGTTGCAATAGCTTGGTCATATGCCGCTATTTTAAAATAATAAAGCCCCAAATAACTATAGGCAAGTGCATGATTAGTCAAAGCAATCGCCTGCTCAAGTAAAGCGACAGGATTGCCATCGCCACTGATTCCGACATTAAATCCTTCCAATGTAGATCTAATCGCGCTCTGTTGGACGGTATCTAGCCAATCAGCGGAAAAAGATGAACTCGCTTCCGGAAAAAATGATGAAATAGGTAAAAAAGAAAACTTAGCAAGAAGTACGGGTACTGGCAGTGTAAAATCTGATTCCACAAAAGTATTGTTTTGTAGAATAACAGCTAGATTTGAAAACATATGCTTCATTTTATTAATTATAAAGTCCTTTTTATCAGGATATTATTTTATTTATATGTCCCAAAATGTGTCCTATCTATATTTTTGGGGTACTTTTTTTAGCATATTCTTTTTGCATCTTCAAATCTCGCTTGTAGTCATCGATGTTCTTATCATACACTTTCTTATCTGCCTTGGTATTGCGAATAAATAATTCATTATACACCTCCTTAGCGATTTCTTTTGCGCTAGTCTTTTTTTCTAGTTTATTCTCCAAGTCATTAATGACTTCATTACCTAGATTAGACATTTGCGTTACAGCATCTTTAGTACTATTGATTGAGTTGAGTTGGTTCTCTAGTGTTTCAATAAATTCCTTTTGCTTCACTACACTCTTGAGTTTATCAAAAATTAGGGCTTCATGTTCAATTTTAGTCATATTCCAAATATAATTAATTCCAATTTATATTGTTCAACAATTCATTTTTTAACATTATTTGACGGTTTACCAAAACCAGTTCATCAAATAGTTCTTGATAGGTTTTACCGTCCAAATTTGGCGGTACTATTATGTTATAACTGTTGCATATTCTAACTATTAGTGTCTGCAACCCTTCCCTTGTTTTTAGTTTCATATAACAAAGGTTGGGGTATCAAAGGACATTTACAATAGAGATTTTTATACTAATCTATTTAAACTTAAAAAGCTAATAATGAGGTGAATAATTTTTTGAAAAGATGAAAATAATTTTGAAATTGATTGCTTTGTAACAAAGGTTAGTTCTTTGGTTCCTTTGAACTTATCCAATTGCCTAAATAACCTTTTAGCTTATCTACTATTTGCACGCCTGTGTATCTTTCAACCGTTGCAACAATACCTAATAATTCGGCAATGATGGGAATAGCAATGACCATTTTAAATAGCTCAAAAGCTTCTTTAATCAGGTGCATTTGAACGCTATTAACCGTAATAACAAGTACAGAATACATAATCAATTTAATGATGAAAGGCTTGGTTACATCCCACACTTTTGTGGTTAGCTTGTCCCCTTTGAAAAACCATACGGCCAAATCCATCAAGTAATCAATAGATACTAAGAATATAAGTAAAATATACAATTCATATATTGGAGCAAAAAAGGCTGAAATAAAAAATATCAATTTGCTGATAATTGAAGAGGTAAAAAATGAGTTAATAACCTCTTTTAAGATTTTAAATATTTCCATCTATTAACCTCCTATCTTAATGTACTTAACACCATTATTTATAGTGGTCTTTCCTGAATTATATAATTCTAATGCCTGATTAATCGACAATCCAAATGTCTTTTCAAAATGAGGTGAATCTTTAAAGCTCCTAAATTCACCGCCCCACTTCCAACCCTTTGATTTGAAGTAATTCACAACGGTCATAAAATGCTTGTCTTCATCCCATGATGCAGTTTCAAAAGTTCCATTGCCGTCTTTATCATAAAGAATTACTATATCCATAGCCATCGCATAATTGTGCCACGAAGTACCACCTTTTGCGTTGGTCACAATCTTTCCTTTGGTTGTTCGACCTTGTGCGTAAAGTGCATTTTGTTCTTCAAATGTCCTTAGTGTATGTGTAAATCTTAGTCTAACACCTTTGGGTAATTGAGTATTGATTTCTAAATATTGGTTTCGTAATTCATCCCTAAGGATAGGGTGCATTAGGTTTATTCGTTGGAGCGTTATGGAGTCCGCCCATTGTAGTCTTTTGTCTTCCATTTTATGATAAATATTGGATGATAATAGATTTTGACTATAGTATAATCGATGACCTATAGAGAGATAGACCATTATTTTTTAATTCACAAATAATCGGCTCTTTAAAGAAAATTTCACTTCATTAGATGACGTATAAAGCAATAACTTTTGGTCGGAATATCTTTGTTTAGGAATTGACAATAATTGATTATAGGGCTTAATTTAAAGCTATACGAGCAAATAAGATTCTGACAATAAAACTATCGTTTAAACTCAATAAAAAACCCCTTAAAAAAGGGGTTGATGTGGTTATATACTGAATTTTATATCATATATTCTTTAATATACCAAGCTAGATGAAAGATGTCACTTGGATTGTATTTATATCCCTCTTTCGGTTCGATTTCAATAGATAATTGATTGATTTTTACATTATATTTAAGGAAAAAACCATAAATAAAAGTGCAATCTAAATCTTCTTTTGCTTTTAATAATGCTTTGATAGCTCCGTGACTTGGTAATGTTATATTTATTATATCATTCATGCCACAAAATTGGAAAACATATAATCTAAAAAATTACGGTTAACCATTTTTAGGTAATATATTCAGACAATTGTTTCTGAATGAGCTAAATGTGACAGTAAATACATTACCGCTACACATGTCTCCGAAATTGTCGCTAAAAGGTACTACCGATATATTACCACTAATTTCTATGTCATCGTGATTTTCGAGGAATTTTAAAAAATCCTGTGCAATTTCATTTGTGCTATCTATAATATCAAATTCTGTAATCTCATCTGACAAGTCCATGATTGCAAACTCCCAAATTGTACTGTTCTCATTACCTGAATTGAAATTCGATTTTACATACTCAAAATTTAGCAACGGATATTTCAGTTTTTTATATGTGGATAATTTATCGGTATCTCCGAATTTAACATCATTAACCATAGGGTGTTGATTGAAATAATCTTCAATGATATTCTTGATATATTTTAGATTCCTAACCATCAATACCCCCTTCTATAATAGTTTACTTTGCTTGCTCTTTCTCTATAGTATTGTGCTGAATAGTCTATATTATCACCCAAATAGATGTTCATCGAATTAAATGTTGAATCAGCATCAATCGATGTATTGGTGCTTTCATCGTTATCGCTCGCAAAGTATCTGATTAGACGTATTTTATAGCCATCCATTTTTTGTTTCACGGTCGTAATCGCTGAATCTTTGTCTTTTATCTGTAAAGCTGACAGCGTTGCATCAGTTGAAACGTTGATACCTTTATTATTGATTTTCAGGTGCAAATAGTCTATTCCATACGCAATAGTGGCATAAATTAGAAAAGGCTCAATTACTTCATCAAGAACAAAATTGTCCGTTTCCGTTGTTGAATCTTCTGCAATTTTGGCTCTCATATTTGCAATATATTCAGCACCAATTAAAGGCTCAAGCTCCAAATCAGTTGCTTCATTAAGTGCTATTTGTATAATATCTTCGTCGATATTTACAGGCAGTACGCTATTATTTTTTATTGATTGTATACTTATTAAATTTACTTTATCCATATTAATAATTAAGGTTTGTACACTTTTACAGGTACCCACTCGTGGCGACAATGCTTATTCACTACGCCCGTTTTTCGATTTTTCCACCATCCTCCAGTAAACTCTAATACATTGTAACCCAGCGCCTTAGAGATGGCCATTATGTCACTCGCACTGTAGTATTTGTTACTGTTTATTATTGCTTCGCAAAAATGACGTGTGGTTGGGATAATTGTGCTACCGTCCGCTTCATCTCTTTTCACATAGTCATAATACACTTCTATTTTATTTGCATTCGCAATTGTTGATGGTGCAGTATGAATGATGTTGTTCGCTGTGTTGGTTTTTGTATTTATCAACCCTGCATTTTTTAACAACTCTATAGCATTTTGTACTTCTTGCTTTGTAATATTTTGATTTAGCTCCTTACCAATTTTAATAGCAATTTCGTCAAGTGTCATACCCTCAATCTTGTTATCAAGTAGATACTCTTCTATCGAATTATAATTGCTTGCAAAATGATAGTGTCCGCAACCGCTGAATTTAGCTTTACCGATTAAAACAAAATCCTCTTTCGCTGTACCTAAATGCTTTACCTTTTCAAAATCTTCTAATGTCGCTGAATAGCTTTCTATTTCATCATCTTTTTTTTTATCAGATGCAAAAGATTGAGTTGTGGTTAGTAACGTATTACCATCAGGCAAAGGCTCCAAGCCTGCTTCACTACGTAATTCATTGACGGTCAATATCTTTTCCTTTGTGGCTGAATCCAATTCAGGTTTGAAAAGTCTTTCTTTGTCTTTTAGGTCGATTACTGGCAATCGGTCGTCAGCTTGGAATAGCTTATTAAAAGCATTTACAATTTCAATTCGCTTATCTTTAACATAATTATTTTTGAATAATTGGTATGCGTTTTCTAATTCAGTGGCATTGCCTAATGAACCCTCTTTTTCAACCCCGAATAAAATTGATGATGTCGCTTGATGTGCTGATAATATATTACGTTCCGTTTTTTTAATTACTTCAATCAACTTAGATGCGTAATCATCAGCAGGAATAGTTACAATGTCCATTCCCTTTTCCTGTTGTGTGTTGAACTCGACTAACATATTTTCGCCTTCTGCTCCCGAAAAAATTTCTCTAAATTTCTTCGTCGTCCTCGCTTTATCGTCGTCATTTAGAATACCTTTGAAGGTCTTTATGACTTTCGTTAAGCTAAATCCGTTTGCTGTATTATTTTTGAACAATTGCGTTACTAACATATCAGTTACTGCACTCTCGATACACTTATAATCAGGTGTTGAATAGGTATTATTTACGCTGACATTATAAGAATTAAAATAAAATATTTTAGGCTCCGTTGAATCGTTCGACTTTGGAAAATACTTTGGATATGATAATACTGTACGAGGTGTATTTTTCCAATCTTTATTAACAAAAAATGTCGTTTTTGAATTGTTCAACCTAACATGATGCAAAGGCACGTGATAATAATTGTAAGGCTCTCCAAGTTGATTAAAAGTAACTTCAACAGCAAACGCATTAAAGTAAACTAAATCATTTATACACTTTTTTATTAATTCGCTTAACGAATCATCTTCGTTAACTTGGATTTCATTTAAAAACTCTCCCGATTTCTTATCTATTAGACCATCACCAAAAATATAGTTTGATTTTGAGTTCAATATAGAACCGTGCAACGATGATTTATCAGCAATATCAATCAAAAAATTAGGGTAAAGATTGTCCTCTCCCCAATTTACATGCTTATCTGCGTTGCTCTGTTTGGGTTCTATTGGTAAAGGGGTTATAAACCGAGCAAAGTTTTCTATTTTATAATTTATTTGGTTATTTTTTTCTTCCATCAATCACTTTTCTTACTTCTGTTGGTCGCTCAATGGCAACTTCTTTGTCTTCTCCGATAACTCGGACAAAACCTCTATCAACTACACTATCATTATAGATTAGTTGATACTTATATTTCCCTTCTTCAATACCTTCAAAATCATTCTTAACCTCAATAAATCGCTCCGTTATCTTGGTGGGAATAATGGTAAATGAAGATTCTTTGTTAGATGATTCCTTTATGAACTTCAATGTGACTTCTCCATTAATTATGTATGGTGCAACATTGAAAAACAAAGAATTTATAGGCATTTTTTTATCAATAATCATCTTCTATTTTTCCATAAATATTGGCTTATAAAAAAAGGGGCTAGAATAAGCCCCCTTGGAAGGATTTGTATTTTTAAATTTATCTAATTTGGGATTAGATTAAGGTTGCCAAAATAGTTTTATCTAATTCGGGAGTCGGGGCATAAATCTCACCATTGAACGATAATGTCCTATTTAAATCACTTGCGCTGATTGTACCAACTGATTCTTTCAGCTGAATTGTACCGTCCAATCCACCGATTACATAAGAGCCATTCGCTAATTCAATGATTATCGCTACTGGCTGACCTAACAGACTTGAAACAAATTGATTTGCTTCTGCTGAGTAACCAACCATTGAAGCACTAAATGCGAAAGTTCCGCTTATAATGCCATTATCACCAATTTGAATTGTATCGGTTACGTTATTTTGTTTATTTTCTACTTCGATTTTGACAAACTTTTTAGATGTTTGTAAACCAACTTCTGAGACCTTACCTGCCGTCATTGAATATACACTTGTTGAGCCTTCTATATTTTTTAAGTCGCTATACGCAATCATATAAATGTTTTTGGTACCACCTATAAGCGACTCTCCGCATTGTTTTACGTATCCAACTAAACTTGAACCACATGCCATATTTTTAATATTTTTTATCATATGTGTCCTAAATAAATTTTAGGATTGGATTTCTGTGGTACAAGCATAGCTTTTTTCATCATTTCGATATTGACCCCTATTTTTC
>NZ_JBNPWQ010000044.1:0-43012 GCF_050433745.1 Sphingobacterium sp. HSC-15S19 | reverse complement strand
TCCGTTGGGACTGCAAAGGTAGAAATCTTTTCTGAACTTCCAAAAACTTTTTGAAGTTTTTTTTCTTTTCCCTTTTTTCGATTTCCGCGTTTAAACTTAAACCGGGCGGGATTTTTGATCCTGCCAAACTCCCTTAAACCCTTCTTTTTTTCAGGATTCCTTCTTTCGAAGCAACCGTCCCTCCCTTGCGGAGTGGTGCAAAGATAGGGAGTTTACTAACAAACTTCCAAGCCTTTTGTTCTTATTTATTTCATTTTCCCCTTAACTACCTGTAACGGTGCGAGATTCTTTTTGTAAAACAGGTGGGCGGAAGGCTGGGAACGCCGGATCCGGCACAGGATAGGGACGGGAACCGGGATCTAACCTGGACATTGCGGGGGAAACATGGATGATCCTGAAAATTGGATCGCACCACGGACATCCGCGGAACCGGGCTTCGGTACAGGCTCCGCAGCGGAAACATGGATGGACATTGTATTGCTCGATCTGCTTAAGCTCGGGATCACTATGGTAGCCCGCTCGCCTCAATGCCCAATTGAAGACGGTGCGCACAGGCGCAGCAGATGGACGGGAACAAGCGTAAAAGATCGCAGAACTCAGCGCTCCGGAATACCTTCTTTTGCAGCTATACTTTCCTACCTGTTTACTTAGGTTTAGTTTAGGTTTTAGTTAGGTTTTGTTTAGGTATAGTATAGGTTAGAGCTAAACAAAATCTAACTTATTGCTAAGCTAAATATAAACAAAAGCTAACCTAAGGAATAAGAAACCCTCAACTTTTCTTTATTTACTGGGGAAGCATGGCTCATTTAGGGCTAACTAGTGTTCCGCCCCGTGGACTGGGCTCCGGCTGCTACGCAGGCCTTGCGGGAACCTTCGGCACCCCTCTCCACCTGCTTCGTGCCATGCTCGGGGCAGGTTTGCCCTGCAACCGTGTTCTGTCCGTGTTGAGTCCGAGTCTGGCATGGATTCAGGTTACTTTCAAGGTAGCCGCACCCTGCCCGCAGAGCGAAACTAAGCCCTAGCTAAACCCTCGCTAGGCCCATTCAGGATAGATTTTGGACTGGTTCAAGATCGAAAACGAAACGAACCGCAGCGCGACATCTTACCTAGAAATACCGAAAAATAGCCCAAAAAACACCAAACACTCGGACTCGCATAGGTTACATGGGCCGAAAAGCCCTTGGTTAGCTTCGTGTATGTGCTGAACTTCCTTTTAATTTTGAAGAGGGATTGGAAAAAGGAAATCCTGCCAATCAAATCCATTGACTAAATCCCAGCCGACCTTAGATAATGGCTAATTATGAAGATAAAAACACATTTATACATTTTTTTATGTAGATTTATATTCTTAAAATAACCACCAAAGCGATGAGCAGAACTACCCTGAAAGATATAGCGTTGGCACTCAATATTTCTGTTTCGACGGTTTCCAAAGCATTATCAGACAGCTACGAAATAAGTGAAGCGACTAAAAAGATGGTTCAGGAATATGCCAAAAAGCATAATTTCCATCCAAATAAATTGGCACGGAGCTTAAAAATAGGAAAATCCAATACAATAGGGGTTATTGTATCCAATATTAGCAATACATTCGTTTCACAAATCCTCGATGGAATTCAGATCGCTTCTCAGCAGACGGTCTATGACGTTATTTTCATGCAAAGCCGGGAAGACGAACGGATTGAAAAAAATTGTATTGACGTTTTACGCATGCGCGGTATTGATGGCTTAATGATATCTCCAGTCTCTTCTGATTCAAATATTGAAGAACTAAAAGCATTGATAAAATCGCAGATACCTGTGGTTATTTTTGATCGCATCAATCACCAGCTCGATACATTCAAGGTCGGGGTCAATAATTTCCAAGGTGCATATAACGCCACAAAACACCTCATCGAACAGGGGAAAAAAAACATTTTGCATATCACGGGAAAGAACTTAGGGGTCGCAGCCGAACGATTAAATGGCTTTAAATCTGCTTTATCAGATGCGGGTATTCCTTTTGATAATAGGCATTACATCGAATGTAGCTTTAATAATACCACGTATATCGACCAAACAATAAGAGAGATTTTGCTCAAAGAATATCTTGAGCATAAAAATATAGATGCAATTTTTGGAGCAACAGATATTATTACAACCCGCACATTGGGTATTTTGGCTGAACTTCAGATTCAGGTTCCTTCCGAAGTTGCCGTTATCGGTTTTTCAAACACACAAATTGCTGCTTCGTTAAATCCAGCACTATCAACCGTTGTACAGCCTGCAACAGAAATTGGAGAATTAGCAACAAATAAATTAATGGCGACTATTAACCAAACAAGACCAGTGTATGAATTTGAAACAATTGAGCTTCCGACACAGGTCATCATTCGTAAATCTTCTTTATAATTTCGTTGATTATAAGCTTCGAAGAAGCATTTAAAAGTAAAACAGCCGAGAAACAGAAAGACATCGCTTCTAATTTCCCGGCTGTTTTTTTTTATAAACGGTCCAGACCAAAAGTTATTGATCACAAATTAAACTTGCCCCTTGATATTATTCACCGACAATACCGTATTCCAAACCACGCAATTCTGCAAGCCCTCTCAATCTTCCAATAGCAGAATACCCGGGATTTGTTACTTTATTTAGATCATCCAACATCTGATGACCATGATCTGGTCTGAACGGGATAGCTGTAGATCTCAATTGATTTTCAGCAACCAAAATTTTCATCACTTTATACATATTGACATCACCATCCAAATGGTCTGCCTCGTAAAAACTCCCGATCGCATCTTTCTTCACATTCCGCAAGTGAACGAAGTTCACACGCCCTTTGATATTTTCCAAGATAGCTGGCAAATCGTTGGTCTGACTAGCCCCCAGGGATCCTGTACAAAAACAGACGCCATTAAATTGCTGCGGAACTGCATTCAGAAAATAGTCAAAATCCTCGCCATTACTGGCTATGCGGGGCAAACCTAATATCGGATATGGTGGATCATCCGGATGAATCGTCATGCATATACCATTCTCTTCGCAGGTTGCCGCTATTCCTTGAAGAAAATAAACCAGATTATTGCGCAAACCGTCTTTTCCAATATGCTTATAGGTATCAATGCTTGCTTTCAATGCCTCCAATTCCACATTCTTCTCCCCCGGAATTCCCATTAAGACAACATTTGCCAATTCATCTTTTTGCTGTTCCGAAATTTCATCAAATCGCAAAGATGCACGTTTTACAACATCTTCTGGATACGCTGCTCGAGCTTCATCACGTTTTAATATAAATATATCAAAGAGGGCCAAATCAATCCAATCAAAATACAATGCTTTTGAACCATCCGCCATGGTTAAATCCAATTGTGTACGCGTCCAGTCCAGCACCGGCATAAAATTATAACAAATTGTTTTGATGCCGCATTGTGCAAGATTGGTTAAAGTCTCATTATATTTCTGGAGGTATTCATCGACCCTAGCACCTTTTGTCTTAATCTCCTCATGTACTGTCACACTTTCTACAACAGACCAGGTAAGACCCGCATCTTCTATAATGCGTTTTCTTTCTTGAATATCGGCAAGTGGCCATACCTCACCGTGTGGAATATGATGTAATGCCGTAACAATACCAGTAGCTCCAGCCTGTTTGATATCTTGTAAAGATACCGGGTCATTGGGGCCATACCAACGCCAGGTTTGTTCTAATTTTCTCATCTTAAAGTTTAATTAAACGCCACACCATGCATTAAAACCACCATCGACAAAAACAGTCTCCCCTGTCACAAAGGCCGATGCATCACTCAATAGATAGATTAAAGTTCCTTTTAACTCACGGGGGTCGCCCAAACGGTTATAGGGAGTTCCGTTAAGAATACGTTTGGTACGGTCGCTATACGTACCGTCTGGATTGATCAATAAGTTTTTGTTCTGCTTGGTTAAGAATACGCCGGGAGCGATTGCATTGACACGAACTTGATCGCCATAACGCTGAGCGAGCTCGGTGGCCATCCATTTTGTATACCCATCGATACCGTGTTTTGCAACAGTATAGCCCAAAACTCGTGTAAAAGGACGACTGGCTGTAAGAGAAGATATATTGATGATGACGCCTTTTCCGCTTTCAGCAATCACACGACCAATAATATGCGTAGGAATCATTGTACCATACAAATTAAGCTCTATTGCTTTAATGGTATCCTGAATATTGCTCGCAAATAAATCTTGATCGGCACCAATTGTTGCACCTGGAATGTTGCCTCCAACGGCGTTTACTAAAGCGTCTATCCTACCCCACTTTTGCAAAACTTCATCTTTCGCCCGAGTGACATCCTGTTCGTTCATGATGTCAACTTCAACAAATATAGCTTCGCCACCAACAGACTCTACCTGCTGAACACGCTCCGCTCCGATTTGTCCATTACGTCCAAGTACTGCGACTTTGGCTTCTGCCTCGGCCAAAGCCTCAACAAATGCTTCGCCTAAAATCCCTGTACCTCCCGTAATTACAACTACCTTATCTTTTAATGAAAATGGATTATTATGCATGTATTTTTATTTCAAATTGGTATTTACCCCCAATTTTATTGATAATAACCTTAATTACAAAAAAAAGTAATTGATTTAATTACGATAACGTTTTAGTTACGTCACCTTCTTTATCTTCCTCTTCTGTCGTTTCATCATCAAACAGAATCCGTATAGAAGGTGTATAGGTATCATTATGCTGACCGGTTTTATTTGCCCAGAAAAAAGCACATAGGAAAACCAAAGCCAACAAAACACTACAACCGATCAAAATATACATTATTTCCATAACAACTAGAGTTTACGACGTTTGGCATACCACCTCGTCATGAGACTTGTAAAAGAGATGATCGTTACCGTACTTATTGGCATTAGAATCGCGGCAAATAACGGCGACATAATACCCTGCACGGCAAAGCTCAATCCAATTACATTATATAAAAGAGAGATACCAAAGCTCATGTGTATTACTTTCACCGCATTTTTGCTAAAAGCAAAGAAATCCGGCATTTTTGAAAATGACTCCCCATCCAGTATCGCATCGCAGCCGGGAGAGAAGTTATTGATATCATCACTCACGGCGATGCCCAGATCTGCTTTACGCAATGCCCCCGCATCATTAAGGCCATCACCAATCATGCAGACATGCTTTCCTGCTACCTGAAAATTTTGAATGGTTTCCAGTTTTTCCATTGGTGATTGATTAAAAAGCAAACTTGCATTCGAGGGAAAAATTAACTGGAGTGCATCCAGACGTCTATCGTTATCCCCTGAGATTAAATGAAG
Source organism: Sphingobacterium sp. HSC-15S19 (assembly GCF_050433745.1). NCBI lineage: Bacteria > Pseudomonadati > Bacteroidota > Sphingobacteriia > Sphingobacteriales > Sphingobacteriaceae > Sphingobacterium > Sphingobacterium sp. HSC-15S19. The sequence continues at coordinate 37,717 of NZ_JBNPWQ010000044.1, read as the reverse complement.
GTCGTATTCGACTTTAAAATCTTCAATCAAAGCCGAAAGGCCATCCCGCCAGGATTGCTCCATAGTAAAATATCCTTTTAACTCCTCACCTATACGAATAAAAACCACAGAACCATCTGTTTTAATATTACCGATATTCAAAAAGTTAGCACTACCGATTTTAATTTCCTTGCCACTTACATTAGCCTGCATCCCCTTTCCCGGAAATTCCTTAAAATCCTGTATCGAAATAGCAGAAGAGACATTCAGCCACTTGACAATCTCACGGCTCAACGGATGGCTAGAGTTTCTACATACCGCATTCAGTAGTTTTTTGTCAACTGCCGAAAGGCTACCTTCAAAATAAATTGAGGTTGCTTTAGGCGACGATATTGTGCCAGTTTTATCGAACACCAGGGTATCAATCCTCGCCATCTGCTCAATTGCGGCCGTATTTTTCACATAGAACTTATTTCGATCAAAAATACTTAGCGCTGCAGAAAGGGTAAATGGAGAGCTCAACGCCAACGCACATGGACATGCGATAATTAATACCGCCGTAAAAGCTCCCCAAGCCCGGCTTGCACTTCCATCAACGGCCCAAAATAAGGCAGCCAATAGTGCAATAGCCAATAAAACAACAGTAAAATATTCACTTATAAAGTTGACAAAAGTCTGAAAATGTTTGTCATAATCTTTATAATTCTCATTATTCCATAATTTGGTCAAATAGGACTGTGAAATCGGTTTGACTACTTCAAGTTCTATCGCTTCCCCCGTCTGGCGCCCGCCGGCATAGATAATTTCACCCAAGGTTTTACTGACCGGGCTTGATTCTCCGGTCACAAAGCTAAAATCTATCGCAGCATCACCTTTTAAAAGCATGGCATCAGCGGGTATAATTTCATTGTTCCGAACCAAGATACGGTCACCGATATGAACGTCAGCTAATTGTACAGGTTTGTCCCCTGATTCCGTCAATACTGTTACAGCCACGGGGAAATAACTCCGGTAATCCCGTTCAAATGAGATATGATAATAGGTACGTTGTTGTACCCATTTTCCGATCAATATAAAGAATACAAGACTACAGAGTGTATCCGTAAAACCAGCTCCTGTCTGTGTGATCACCTCAAACGCGGAACGCAAAAATAACACGAGGATTCCTAGAGCTAATGGCACATCCAGATTCAACCGCTTTTGTTTCAGACTCCAATAGGCCGATTTGAAATAATCCGATGCACAATACAATAAAACAGGGAGACCAAAGGCCAGGTTTATATAACCAAAGAAATTGGCATATTCCTTTTCAAAACTCCCCATTCCAAAATAATCAGGGAAACTGAATAACATAGAATTTCCAAAACAGAAACCGGCAACAGCAATTTTTGCGACCAAAGGATTCAAATTATTTCTATTCCCTTCCTTTACAACATCCTGCAAAGTGATTTTAGGGTCATAACCGATATTGACCAAAAGATAAACCAGGTCTTTCAATGGCAGCTCATTGTGATTGAATGTAATGCTCGCCTGTTTCTTCATAAAGTCCACGCGCGACTGCAGTACGTTGGGATTTAGTTTATATAAATTTTCCAGCAACCAGATACAAGAGCTACAGTGAATAGCTGGAATATAAAAGGTGATGATAGTCATCTTATCATCTTTATAATCCACTAATTTACCGGCAATCTGTGGTTCATCCAGATAGGAAAAATCTTCTTGCTTGGATTTATTTGATTTACCCGGGTGCTGATTATAGCGATAATATTGCTGCATACCACTATCGTTCAGTACTTGGTAAACGGTCTGACAGCCCAGACAGCAAAAATCATGATGATCAAGCTGATAGCCCGTTTCCTCAATTTTATCACCGCAATGGAAACATTTTTCTGCAAGTTGTATTTCATCCCTTAGCTCTGCCATACCTTCGTTCTAAATTGCCTGACTAAATAATTGATTTTGTGCTTTTGAACGCAATAATCGCTGATCAAAGGCCATACAGATATTTCTTAAAAAGGAGCGTCCAATAGCAGTACATTGAATTAGATCGCCGGATATGGAGACTAAACCATCTGCAACAAGTTCAGACAATTCGTCGATAATCTGCTCATTCAACGGCGCACCTGTCGGCAAATGCACTTTGCCTTTACACATCATATCGAGGATATAACGCCTTACAAGAAGATCCTCCTCGTTGAGTATATGTCCTTTTATAACGGGCAATACCCCTGCATCAATAAGTTTATGGTATTCTTCTACGGTCTTCACATTTTGAGCAAAAGCCCCCCAGGCATCGCTGATCGAAGAGACTCCGATACCGATTAACAAGGGACTAAATCGATCGGCATACCCCATAAAATTGCGATGTAATCTTTCTTGTTGAAAAGCCACAAATAACTCGTCCTCTCTTTTCGCAAAATGATCCATACCGACATCTTCATAGCCATGGGCCAAAATCATTTTTTTTCCAAGGTTATATAAGGCGAGTTTGGCTGCGCCATGAGGTAGATCTGCTTCAGTATAATGCCGTTGACCGGGTTTTATCCAAGGCACGTGGGCATAGCTATAGAAAGAGATCCGGTCTGGACCGAGCAGCATCGCTTTTTGGATCGTATCTTCCACCGTAGCCAATGTTTGCTTGGGCAATCCATAGATCAAATCGAAGTTGATCGACTCAAATCCAATTTTCCGCGCATTCAGCATAACCTCCTCCACTTCCTCCAAAGTTTGATGCCTATTGATCACAAACTGCACAAGTGGATCAAAATCCTGTATTCCCAGGCTCAAGCGCCGAAATCCCAAGTCAAATAAGGTTTCTAAATGTGTGACGGTTGTATTAGCAGGATGAGCTTCGAAAGAGAATGAACGATCAGGAGCCAGGTCTGCGTGTTTAAGTATCCCCTCAATCAGTACTTTCAAATTATCCGGATGGAAAAAGGTCGGAGTACCACCACCCAAATGTATTTCTGCCAATAACGGTCTTTCTCCCTTAAATAAAGCGACATACATTTCCCATTCTTTCAAAAGAGAGGCAATATAAGGTTCTTCAACGCGATGGTTTTTTGTAATGCGCGTATTGCAACCACAATACGTACATAGGCTTTCACAAAAAGGAAGGTGAATATATAAGCTGATACCTTTTTCTTTCGACTGCTGGAAAGTTTGGTAGACTTGATTAGTCCAAGCTGCCCGGGAAAATGCTTCATTATCCCAAAAGGGAACAGTAGGATAGCTTGTATAGCGCGGTGCGGCAACATTATATTTTTGCACCAATTCTTCCATTGTAACCTGCGATGTAATCATTTTATTTTATTTTTTTAGCACAGTCGTTTAGACAACAACAGGCTTTACCAACACATTTTTCTAATCCCCATAAGTTGAGATTCCGGACGGTCTGCTCTGCCAGTCCTTTTGGACTCTGATCTTCAAATGGTGCATTGGCAATCTGAATATTCAGATCTCCAGCCTTTACCAGATCGATATGAGCAGTATCCTTACTGCGGGTCATAATCTTATTGATCCCTAACCCTTTTAAATTAAGTAGCATGCTCTCGTCCAACATATCGCTCACGGAAATAACTACCGCATCTTTTCCACGCGCGTAATTCTGTGTCTCCGCATTTAATCCATTTGAAATCAAAGTCAAATCATGTTGTTTGGCATTTGCCAATGCCCAAAACTCTTTTTCAAATGACCTTACATTATATACTACTACTTTCATTCTGATTCTACAATCACCAATTAAGGTTTATCCTAAGAACAAAAGTAAATCATGCATATGGGCAAAAAGATGATATAGCACCACACCTTAAAATGATATTTATCACAATTCACAAAAACTTGCATGATTTCGCTAACATCAACAGCTGTAAAAGTCAACCGAAAGCTATTATATGGCCAATAATCGCGTACTATACGTTCATTGAAACCAATGAAACCAAACTAGTTCAATAAAACGGCATAGCGAACTCGCATTGATACTTTAATGAAAAGACACAAATCAGTAAACATAGGCTATCAGAAAAAAAGCGTGTTCAGAAAAACTGAACACGCCTTTTTTAGTAAATTGATTTTTAAATCTTAGCTGCTGATCGCTACTGCTTCACATCCCGCAGGTTCTTGATGGAATTGATGTATATCTTCCCTTTTTCTTTCGAAATCAGTTTTTCTTCTTTAAAGTCGGAGAGCATACGGGAAACAGTTTCATTGGCTGTCCCTGCAATTGAAGCTAGGCCGTCTCGTGTCACATCAATTGAGCATGCATCAGCCTCATTGATATTAACTCCACTTTTTTCAGCAACGCTAATCAAGGCATTGGCGACACGCTTACGGACAGAATGATAGGCAAAACCCAGCAATTGCTCTTCTTTTTCACGTAAGTCGACAGAAAGGAGCTTAATAAATTTACTGGCTATTGCAGGTTTTTTCCATAACAGCTCCAAAAAACTGTCCTTTGGAATCAACACAATTTCACTTTGTTCAACAGCTTCGGCGTAGTCTTCATAATTATCATTCAACAAAATCGAAGCATAACCAAAGTAATTGCCTTCAATAAAAATACCTGTAGACAGCTCACGTCCATCTTTATAGGACTTAAAGCTGCGCACCTGACCAGATTTCACAAAATAGACGTACGTTGGCGAATCATCTTTTTCATAAATAGACTGTTTTTTCTTCACTGTTTTCACCCGTGAATTGGCAATTAGCTCTTTTAGCAACAATACCTGCTCTTCGGCGCTCAAACTCAAATCTTCTTCCTGAGGAATATCTGCTGCAAGCTGCTCATGTCTTTTGAGGCGAACATCTATTGCATTCATCAATTCAACATCATCAAAAGGTTTCGTCAAATAATCATCCGCCCCCATTTCCATCGCTTTGCGCATATCTGCGCGTTCCGCTTTGGCAGTCAGAAAAATGAACGGAATTTTAGCAGTACTCTCAATTTTGCTTAACATAAATAAGACTCCGTAACCATCCAATTCAGGCATCATGATATCACAGAGAATCAGATCAGGTATATGTCTTGTCGCCAGGTCGACGCCAACACGTCCATTTTCGGCAGTAATGACATCATACCTTCCTGTCAACTCCAATATTTCGGTAGTCCCTTCTCGGATATCGATATTATCTTCAATAATTAGAATTGTCTTTTTATTTCTCATCTGCAATTATTTATTCAGTTATGCGAATCTGCAAGTTCACCTTTATTTAAAGCTTACTCTGAATGAAGTTCCTTTGTGTACTTCCGATTCAAATTCCATCTGCCCCGCCATCAATTCGATGTATCGTTTTACAATATTCAAACCTAATCCTGTACCAGGGATATTACCTGTATTATGTGCTCTAAAAAAAGGCTCAAACAAATGTACCTGATCTTCCTCGGGTATACCAATACCATTGTCTTTCACGGATATTAAGCAGCCTTCTTCGTCGATACAGGTTGTGAATTCGATCAAGGTATCTTCTCCGGAATATTTGATCGCGTTGGAGATTAAGTTGACCAAAGCATTTTTCAACAAATTTGGATCTAGGGTGAAATGCCCAATTTCTCCGGTATGTTGGTATACAATATGCTGATTTTTCTTACAGATCATTTGCATTTCTTCGGTGATCTCTTCTGCCAACTCAACGAGATTGATGTATTGCTTATTCATCACAACAATACCCGCTTCCAATTTTTCAAGTGACAGAAAGTCGTTCAGGATACTTGTGAGCAATTGAACTGCACTTTTAATTTTATTGGTGTGTTTAATGATATTAGCCTTATCATCCGGTCGTTCGGAATACTTTTCAATAAGAGAAGCCGAAAGCTGAACCGAGCTTAAAGGTGTCCGGAACTCATGCGAGGCCATGGACACAAACCGTGATTTCAGCTGGTTAAGTTCAATTTCTTTTTCCAAAGACTTTGAGACTTCTGCTTTAGCTTTTTCAAGTTCAGATACCAGAGAGATCAGATCGCGTGTACGCTCACTGACTTTATGTTCAAGTTCGGTTGCATGTTGCTTGAGCATATCCTCGGCAGCTTTCTCACGCGATAAATCGTGAATAAAGCCCGTAAAGATATTCTTATCTTTTAACCAAACCTCACTGACTGCCAAGCGGAATGGAAATGTTTCTCCATTTTTCTTTAAGCCCATCACTTCACGGCCGATTCCGATAATTTTCTTGTGACCTGTGGTTTGGTAATTATGCAGATAACCATCGTGATTACCACGATCAGGTTCAGGCATTAACATGGAGATATTGTGTCCGATCACTTCTTCAGCCTGATAACCGAACAATTCCAAGGCAGCAGGGTTAATGCTTTCCACATTCCCCCTGTTGTCTATGGTAATTATTCCATCAATAGCGTGATCTATTATAGCAGCTAAAAGCCTTCCACCGTCCATGATCGTTGCTTATTTTACCAGTTTCTTGTATTTAATACGGTGCGGTGTTACGTCACCAACGCGTTTTTTACGGTTTTCTTCATATTCAGTGTAGTTACCTTCAAAGAAATAAACCTGTGAATCCCCTTCAAAAGCAAGGATATGGGTACAGATACGATCCAGGAACCATCTATCGTGGGAGATCACAACGGCACAACCACCGAAATTCTCCAAGCCTTCTTCCAGTGCCCGTAAGGTATTTACATCAATATCATTGGTCGGCTCATCGAGTAAGAGCACATTTGAGCCTTCTTTGAGTGTAATAGCCAAGTGAACACGGTTACGTTCTCCACCGGAAAGTACACCTACTTTCTTTTGTTGATCAGCACCGTTAAAATTAAATTTGGAAACGTAAGCTCTTGAGTTTACCGAGCGGTTACCCAGCATCATATTGTCGCTGCCACCCGTAATATTTTCCCAAACCGATTTTTCAGGATCGAGGTCGTGGTGCATTTGGTCTACGTAACCCAATTTTACTGTTTCTCCGACCTTGAACGAACCCGTGTCAGGTGTTTCCTGACCTGTAATCAGACGGAATAAGGTTGTTTTACCCGCACCGTTGGGTCCAATAATCCCTACAATACCCGCAGGCGGCAACATGAAACTCAAATTTTCAAACAAGATACGATCGCCATACGCTTTGGAAATATTAGTTGCCTCAATGACCGAATTACCTAAACGTGGTCCCGGAGGAATAAACAATTCCAATTTTTCTTCACGTTCTTTCGTTTCCTCAGAAGCTAATTTTTCATAGTTATGCAAACGAGCTTTCGATTTGGCGTGGCGTGCTTTCGGTGCCATACGCACCCATTCCAGCTCACGTTCCAAGGTTTTTTGACGTTTGGTTTCCTGTTTTTCTTCCTGTGCCAAGCGTTTTGCTTTTTGATCTAACCAAGAAGAATAATTTCCTTTCCAAGGAATACCCTCACCGCGATCCAATTCAAGAATCCATCCGGCTACATTATCCAAGAAATAACGGTCGTGGGTAACGGCAATGACCGTTCCTTTATATTGTTTTAAATGTTGTTCTAACCAATCAATCGACTCGGCGTCCAAGTGGTTGGTCGGCTCATCTAGGAGTAATACATCAGGTTCCTGCAACAATAAGCGACATAATGCTACACGTCTGCGCTCACCACCTGACAAATTGACAATCTTCGCATCTGGTTCGGGGCAACGTAAAGCATCCATTGCTCTTTCCAATTTCGAATCGATTTCCCAAGCGTTAGTGGCATCAATGATATCCTGAAGTTCCCCTTGTCTAGCCAACAATTTGTCCATCTCATCGGCATTTTCATACACCTCTGGCAAGCCAAATTTTTCGTTGATTTCTTCGTATTCCTGTAAGATGGCTGTAATTTCAGCGACACCTTCCTGAACGACTTCAAGAACAGTCTTTTCAAGATCCAATTGAGGTTCTTGTGCTAAATAACCCACAGAGTAACCTGGGGAGAACACCACCTCGCCTTGGTAGGATTTATCCAATCCAGCGATAATTTTTAATAGGGAAGATTTACCTGATCCGTTTAAACCGATCACACCGATCTTCGCACCATAGAAAAAAGATAAATAGATATTTTTTAACACTTGTTTTTGAGGCGGATAGATTTTGTTGACACCCGCCATCGAAAAAATGATCTTCTCGTCTGACATAAAATTTAAAAAAATTCGAAAACTCTTATTATATTAACATACAAATGTAATCTTTTATACTGACATTTTGGACGTGTAACGGTCATGGCTTAATTGTTGATGACATTATTTAAAATAATTTTAAGGTTTGAAATGCAGAATTTACTACATTTATATATCCTTAATATAAAACAGAAAGGTATTCAATGGAAGCAAAATTTTCACCGCGCGTAAAGGATGTCATATCGTACAGTAGAGAGGAAGCTTTGAGATTGCGTCACGATTATATAGGAACGGAGCATTTATTGCTCGGATTGATTCGTGAAGGCGATGGTATGGCGATAAAGATCCTTAAAAACATAGGCATTGACACGACAGCACTACGTCAATCTGTGGAGGACGCAGTGAAGGGGGCATCGGTTTCACGCGCTCCTATTGGCAATATGCCATTAACAAAACAGGCTGAAAAAGTTTTGAAGATCACTTATTTGGAAGCTAAAATATTCAAATCGGACATCATCGGAACGGAGCATCTATTATTGGCTATCTTACGGGATGAAGATAATATTGCTTCTCAGATTTTACAACAATACAATGTGACTTACGACATCTTCAAATCTGAAGTTGAGCAAAATAGAACGACCATCAAGGATGAGGCTCCGGGCTCTCCTACAGGCGACGATGATTTTGCTGAGGATGATCAATATATCCAACCTAAAAAAGTTTCGGATATCAAATCCAAAACTCCGGTATTGGACAACTTTGGCCGTGATTTGACCAAAGCTGCCGAAGAGGGTAAATTGGATCCTATTGTGGGTCGCGAGAAAGAAATTGAGCGTGTATCTCAAATTTTATCCCGACGCAAGAAGAACAATCCTTTGTTGATCGGTGAACCGGGAGTTGGTAAATCAGCTATTGCGGAGGGACTTGCTCTTCGTATTGTCCAACGCAAGGTCTCACGTGTACTATTCAATAAGCGTGTAGTCACATTGGATCTGGCTTCATTGGTTGCCGGGACGAAATATCGCGGTCAATTTGAAGAACGTATGAAAGCGGTCATGAATGAACTGGAGAAATCACCGGATGTCATCTTATTTATCGATGAGATTCACACAATCGTTGGTGCAGGTGGCGCTTCAGGATCGTTAGATGCTTCCAATATGTTCAAACCAGCCTTGGCAAGAGGAGAAATCCAATGTATTGGTGCAACAACATTGGACGAATATCGTCAATACATTGAAAAAGATGGTGCTTTGGACCGTCGTTTCCAACGTGTAACGATTGAGCCGGCAACACATGATGAAACGGTTGAGATATTGAATCGTATCAAGGAGAAATATGAGGATCACCACAATGTGACCTACACTCCCGAAGCGATTGAAGCCTGTGTGTCGTTAACAACACGTTATATTACAGACAGATTCTTACCAGATAAGGCTATTGATGCTTTGGATGAGGCAGGCTCTCGCGTGCACTTAAACAATATTCATGTACCGCAGTCCATTATTGACATTGAAAATAAAATTGAAGAGGTCAAATTGGAAAAGAACAAAGTCGTTCGTAGTCAAAAATACGAAGAGGCTGCCAAATTGCGTGATACGGAGAAAAAATTGATCGAAGAGCTCGAGAAGGAAAAAATCGCTTGGGAAGAAGAGACGAAGTCTAAACGCTATACTGTTTCAGAAGAAAATGTTGCTGAAGTAGTGGCCATGATGACAGGTATTCCAGTACAACGTGTTAGTCAGACAGACAGTCAAAAGCTGTTGAATATGGCTGAGTTGATGAAGGGAAGAATCATTGGTCAAGATGACGCTGTAGGTAAATTGGTGAAAGCTATTCAACGTACACGTGCGGGCTTGAAGGATCCTAAAAAACCAATCGGGTCATTTATCTTCTTAGGTCCTACTGGGGTCGGTAAAACAGAGTTGGCTAAAGAATTAGCTCGATTTATGTTTGATACAGAAGATGCACTGATCCAAATTGACATGAGCGAATACATGGAGAAATTTGCGGTATCTCGCCTTGTTGGAGCGCCTCCAGGATATGTTGGTTATGAAGAAGGTGGTCAATTGACTGAAAAAGTGCGTCGTAAACCTTATGCCGTTGTCTTATTGGATGAGATTGAGAAAGCGCATCCAGATGTATTCAATCTGTTGCTACAGGTATTGGACGAAGGTCAATTAACAGATAGTTTGGGCCGTAAAGTAGATTTCAGAAATACCATAATCATTATGACTTCAAATATTGGTGCACGCCAATTGAAGGAATTTGGTCAGGGTGTTGGTTTCACCACTGCAGCAAAATCACAACAATCTGATGCACATTCACGTGGAGTTATTGAAACCGCTTTGAAAAGAGCTTTCGCTCCTGAATTTTTGAACCGTATCGATGATGTCATTGTGTTCAACTCATTGACAAAAGAGAATATCTTCAAAATCATTGATATTGAATTAAGGTCATTGTTCAAACGTATCGCTGATTTGGGTTATACCATCAATTTAACGGATGAGGCAAAAGATTTCATCGCAGACAAAGGTTATGACAGTAATTTTGGTGCACGTCCATTAAAACGAGCAATCCAAAAATATCTTGAAGATCCGATTGCAGAAGAGATCCTCAAAGGAAATGTGCAAACAGGTTCAGTTTTGACCGTGAGCATTAATCCTGAAACCAAAGATATTGAGGTTTCTAGCTCAGATCCGAAGTCTTCAAAAGACACAGCTGAGAAGTAAGCTTCAGCTATCTTTAAAAATAATTTCAATAAAATGCACCTTTATGGTGCATTTTTTGTTGTATATGAATTTGGCGTTAAACTTTCGCACTATTTTATCGTCCTATAATAAAAAAATTATCACAAATAACACGAACAATATGAAAAGACTTTTATTCGCAGCACTAATTGGAACCGCAGCCTTGGTTTCATTTTCTTCTTGTAAAAAAGAATATATTACACAAGAAGTGAACGTCTTAGACGGCACAAGTTATGTATTTCCCGTAAAATCAACTGAATGGATTAAAGAGGGCAATAACACTTATAGAAAAGACGTCGCAATCAGTGATTTAGATCAACGTTATTATGAAGACGGTCATGTTAGTGCGGCGATCATTTTTGACACATCTAATGATAGATACGAAGCGATTCCTTCAGAACTATATGGATATCAGTTTTCGTACAATTACTCTATTGGTGTTGTTCGCATTTATGCCAATGATGTAAGCGGAAGTACACCAGTTGCGCCTGACAATATGAAAGTTAAGATCGTTTTAACGGATGCGAGTATAGGAAACTAGGAATTTATTTTCAAAACTATAATGCCTCAAAAGTTAGTTGTTTTTGAGGCATTTTTTTATGTTAACTATCCTTTCAGTAACAACTCCGCATGTTCCAGTGCTGCATCTGTGGGATTGGTACCACTGAGCATCTGAGCAATTTCCTTGACTCTCCCCTCTTGATCTAAACGAACAATGTTAGATATGGTTCGGTTGGCTTTGTCTTCCTTATATACCTTATAATGCGCAGCACCTTTAGCTGCAATTTGGGGCAAATGGGAAATAGCAATAACCTGCATATTCTCAGCAAGACTTTCCATCACCTCTCCTACGCGTAGCGCAACCTCTCCAGAGATTCCTGTATCGATCTCATCAAAAATAATAGTAGGTAATGCAGAAGTTTTAGCAACTAAGGATTTAATGGCCAACATAACACGAGAAAGCTCTCCTCCGGATGCAACCTTATGAATGGATTGCAATGCCTGTCCTTTATTGGCCGAAAATAAAAACTGTATTGAATCCATCCCCGACTCCCGCATATCCCGCTCCTTTAATGGTTCCAGATTAATTTGAAATCGTGCATTCGGCATACCTACATTTGACAAGGTCGCCTGCACATCCTTTGCGATCATCTCCAGTACCTTTCTCCTGGCTGCTGATAGTTCCTTTGCATTTTTTTGGGCAATGGCTAATTTAGCCACAACCTCTTTCTCCAATCGCTCCAATTGCTCATCCGAAGAATTTATAGCAAACAGTTTGGATTCAAGATCATCACGTAATTTGATCAACTCCTCAACGGAGTCCACATGATGTTTTTTCTGTAAGGAATACAATAAGCTCAAGCGCTCATTGATTTCCAATAAAGTACCTTCGTCGATTTGGGTATCCTCCTCAAGAGAGCTCAGCTCTGCAGCGACATCCTTCAGCTCAATCCATGTGCTCTTTAATCGTGCAGCCAAATCTGCAGCCTCAGGCAGAAATGAGGCAATGCCTTCCACCTGGCTCATCGTCTCTTTTAAACGGCTTAAAACTGCCGTATCTTCATTTTCCAATAGATGTGATGCCCCAGTTAGTGCACGCTTGATATCTTCTGCATTTTCCAACTGCCGCTGTTGTACTTCGAGTTGTCCCTGTTCATCTGCGACCAATCGGGCGGCGTCAAGTTCATCAAATTGAAACTGAAAATAATCCTGTTCTATTGCAGCTTTTTTTACCAGATCCTTAAATTCTTCGAGTTCTTTTTTGGCTTTCTTATAAGCGAAGAAGCTCTCTCGATGGCTTTGCTTCAGTCCGAAAGAGCCTGCTACACTATCCACTACCAAAAACTGAAAATCTTCTGTATTAATCTGCAATGTTGCATGTTGAGAATGCACATCAATCAACTGCTCGCCTAAAGCTTTAAGGATAGCCAGGGTGACGGGAGAATCATTAATAAATGCCCGGGATTTACCATCGGGAGATATCTCTCTTCGAATAATCGTATGGTCCGCGTAATCGAGATCATTTTCCTCAAAAAAACGAAGTAGCTGGTAAGAACCAATTTTAAATTCCCCTTCAATCACACATTTCTTGGTTGGGTCGAAAAAATGCTTGCCCTCTGCTCTATTTCCTAAGATCAACGATAATGCTCCCATGATAATAGATTTACCGGCACCGGTTTCACCGGTAATCATATTCAAACCTTTATCAAATTGGATTTCCAATTCGTTGATGAGCGCATAATTTCTAATATGTAAGGTATCTAGCATATTCTTGAAGGTCTAATTACAGTTTAGAGGAAATACCGTTCCTCAATCGGATCCTATGTTTCATGAACCTTTCTGTAGGTAATTTACCTAAAACTCAGGCGATTTCAATATATTTTATTTAAAAAAAACAGCTACTCTGCTTTAATAACATGCCCACTTTTAATATTCTTAGGTACTAAATACTAAAAATAATATCATTTTTCCAAATTAAAAACTACTATTTTTAGTAAACTGATTTTATTTTTGACAAAAGAATGTTCTCATTTAGCACTATTGACATGAATAAATCCCTATTTTTATGGCATGCAAGATTATAGTGCTACGCTTAAAAAATACATGCCTGAAGAAGCTGCGCCGATTATATCCAACTGGATTAATCATACCCGCTGCTTATTTAAGATCTCTCGTTCAAGGAGTACCAAACTAGGAGATTACCGTGCGCCATTTAAAGGAAGCCCACACCGCATCTCAGTCAACCATGACTTAAATTCCTATTCATTTCTGATTACGACGATCCATGAATTTGCCCATTTACAAACCTGGAACAAACACCAGCATCGTGTCAAGCCACATGGTACTGAGTGGAAAAATAATTTCAAGGAACTGATGGAGCCCTTCCTTAAATTGAATATTTTTCCAATCGATATTAGCAGTGCCATTCATCGCTACATGGAAAACCCCGCGGCTTCAAGCTGCACGGACCTTCACCTGTTTCGCACCTTAAAATCATACGATACCGTCAAAACCAGTGCCCTTACGGTGGAATCTTTGGAGGATGGCCATTTCTTTAAACTAAAAAATGGTCGTTCATTTCAACGCATTGAAAAGGTAAGAAAACGCTATAAGTGCATGGAATTGACCAGCAAACGCATGTACCTATTCAATCCAATAGCGGAGGTATTTCTGTTGGAACAATGATTTTTGACAAATACATTCATTATATTTTTATCTTTGCTAACTTAGGAAATAATTAAAGAGAGCTTTTATGTTACACTTACACTCGACTATAGCAATTGTATTATTGCTAGCCCTGGTGATATCGATCGTGATCACCCTATCAAACTACCTAGGCAACAAACCGTACAACCGTAAAATTGCTTTATTGGGTTTTATCGCATCACATATTCAATTATTGGTGGGATTGATTTTATTCTTTTATTTAAAGTACCCATCAATGATCTCTGGCGCCGTAATGAAAGATCCGACATTACGTTTTAAAATCATCGAACACCCTTTGACAATGATCATTGCCATTGTATTGATCACAATTGGTTACTCTAAAGCTAAAAAGATTGAAAATGCCAGAAAAGCAAACCAAACAGTTGTAATTTTCTATATCATCGGTTTGATCTTGATCCTTGCTCGTATTCCTTGGTCTACTTGGTCTCTTTTCGCATAGTCTGCGATAATCATACAAAAAAAGGCTTCACGATCGTGAGGCCTTTTTTTGTACCTTGTAGATCATGGAAGCATAACGGACGGGATCGTCAACGATGAACTGAGTTCGAAAAAAGGATTAAAATAAAAAAGCCCCAGTAAACTGGGGCTTTCAAATATCTTAGTTGACTTTTAATTAGTCACGGTTTTTTCCAAATCCCAAAATTCCGAAAACGGTTTTGAATGCGATAAGTGCACCTACGATCATGGAGATGTTAGCTATCGCGGAAAACAAAAAAGTTTGTTGACCCATTGCCGCACATACATCCGGTACAAAACGGATAAATGTACCTATTAAACCTAAAGCGATCGCTACTACCAATGTTTTGTAGTAATGAGTTTGGTTCGCATTATTATCAGTTGTCTTTGGACCTCTTGGTTGTACAGTTTCTGCCATTTCAATTTCGATTTTATTCGATACAAATGTACAAAATAATCTATGTTAGAAAAATAAAAATGAAAAAAGCAATGATCATCAATTATTCAGCATATTTCTGTTCATATTTTTCTTTTTTTCGCTTATAATCATGCGGATGCTCCTTCGTAATATGATATCCACCACAGTGGATACAGCTATACACATAGCGCTGCTTTGGCTTTCCTTCCCTACTGCCATATCGGTACTTTCTCCGATTTTTTCCCCGTAGCCACTTCTTATAGCGCCATTTTAACCATTGTATAAAGAAGCCTGCTTCGCCCTTGCTATTAAAACGCACCTTACCGGTGGCACGGCATTTGCGTCGCTCGATCAGGCTATTGATTTCGAAAGTAGTGAATACTTCGTCGATAAACTGCTTTTTGCTACTCATGATACTTACTCCTTTCTTACTTTAATTTCCTTTCATATCCATCTAATAGCCACATGGCTACTCTATCACGTTTATCCTCAGGACAGAAGCTAATCATCCCTTTCTCTTCATGCAGCAGCACACCTGCCTGGCGGATAGCACTGTACACTTCTTCCTTGCCGCTCTGATAACAGATCGCTGCCGAAATGTGCTTGTCCTTTGGAATACATTCCCATCTTTTGATCGTAAACCCTTCCCAGCGGCTCATTTCATCTACAAAGGCCCACAAAGGCATGTTTCTATAAATCCGGATTTTTCGGGTCCACATCTTGGCTTCTTTGAAATCCTGGTTCGCAACATAGGTCATTGTATCTCGGAGCTGCTGATTTTTGTCTGCATATTTAGCGCCAACATATACGAAGTCCCCGGGACAGACTATGGACTGTACTTTGTTCAGGTTATAGGAATAAACTTCCATTGTTCCATCATTAAGCATGACCTTCATGTTACTTGTATCCGCCCTGATTAAAAAGTCAGCACGGTTGGCTGTAATTTTACCCTTTTTAGTACCAATAATCAGCGGAGCATTGCTATAACGGCTATTGGCGTCAACATACGCCTCTCCTTTTATGTATACTACTGTTGAATCCCCTTTTCGGAGCGAATAACTCAACTGGGATTGTGCATTCATCCGAACCCTGGTACCATCCTCCAGTTCCACGACACATTGCTGGCGTGGAGCCGTATAAATATTTAAACTTTTTAAAGTTGTCTCACCGCCTGCCATTGATTTTCTCTGGATACGCATCAGCCCTTCCCCGGTACGGGTGACAGCCAGCTCGCCCAGCTGTAATAGTGTGCCAAAGGTATCCTGCTCTACTCTTATCCATGTGGAGTCAGCTGCCAACAGGAGACAGGAAGACTCTATTAAAGGTATCTCTGTGTCATCTGCGACGCCAAGACATTGCCCCTCCAGATGCAGCATGATATCCTCTTTTTTATGTGGATAAAATAAGTATAACAATACACCTCCAATAATTAGCAGCAAAGCTGCTGCATACCCAACTTTGCTGTACCGCTTTATTTTTTCTTTTCTTCGTATAGCTTCCCCCCGGCATTTTATTTCCCCGTAATCAGGTGTCCAGTCCTCAAGCGGATCCTTGGGCAGCTGACCTTCCAGCTGCCCGAGTACCTCTACCACCATAAGGTCGTATTCATCCTCCGTATAGTGCGATCTTTTCTCTTTTAGATCTGCCTCTTCTTCAGGGCTGATTATTCCCAGCAGCTGTTTTTTGATCAGCTCTTGAACTTTTATAGTATCGCGTTCCATTTTCTTCAATTCTAATCTATATTCAATTAATACTAGAACTCGCTATAGATAAGTATAACTTATCTTTTCTTCAATTCTAATTTATATCCAATTGTAACCCGGTTCAAGATCCCTTTAAGAGCCGTCGGATCTTGGCAAGCGCCGTACTCAGTAGATTGCGCACCCGCTGTGGCTTTAGGTCATGACGGGTCTCCAGTTCCCTGTTATCCATGCCGTGCACTTTGGCATCTATAAAAATTTTCTTTTCCATCGGTGTGAGCTGTTCCGCTTTTGACAGCACTGCTTCCAGCATTTCCTGATAGTTTAGATGAGCATCGTTGTCATCGCTATGGGGTACAGTCCGGAGCTCGTCTATCGCTATCTTCCGGTTTTTCTTTTCCTGACGGAGCATTTTCAGAGCAATATTTCTCGCGATTGCCATCATCCAGGCAAAAGGATCTTTGCATATAGCGACTTTTTCCCGCTGCACAAATAATGTGGTCAATGTTTCTGAAACCACGTCTTTGACCAGCTCATCATCATTGTTAACAATGTTTCTGATACGATTTTTTAGCTGGCTACCATGTTTAGCCATAATAAGCCGCAAGCCTCGGTCGGGCTCTTTAACTAAAATTTCAAAAGGATCTTCCCCCATAGCTCATCATTTAAGTATAACAAAGGCTTTATATAACCATCTAAATAAAAAAATAAACACTTAATAAACAGCTATTTAAAAAATAAAACCATTTATAGCAGGTACATATTGCTTACTTATGGTAGCTATATATAAACAGGAATGAAATAATTGAATTTGGTAAAACTAAGATACAAACACAAAACCGAATAAACAAATTTAAATATCTGATTTATAAATAGTTGTATTAAATATACGACCTGAAATTATACTGTTTAAAAAATGAAAACAAGAGCTTCACATATCACCGCTACCAGTATCCGTGTCTTTATGATACTCTTTTGGGCATACGTTGCGCTGGATAAGCTATGGGATCTGCCGGGCTTCCATCAGGCACTGAAACTGCAGCCTTTTCCCGGCTGGTGGGCAGGAATATTGTTCTGGTCCCTGCCACTGATGGAGCTGGGTATAGTGATCCTGTTTTCTATTCATTCTTTCAGAAATACAAAACATCTATTTTTTTATCCTTTCGTGCTGTCTGCATTGCTGTTAACGGTCTTTACTGTCTACATCGGTCTTGGCGTCGCTGGTTTATACGCGCAGAAGCCCTGCGGCTGTGCTTCGGTACTGAGCAGGCTCTCCTGGGGCGGACACCTTGTTGTCAACCTACTGTTATTGCTGCTGTCCATATTGGGGTGGTACTTGACTGGCCCAACTGCCCCCATGGCTGGGTGTAAGCGATATAAAAAGCAGGTCATTTTATTCTTTACCAGACGCTTATTGATTACCGTACCGATCTATGCTGTTATGCTGCTGCGCATCAAGAAATACAAAATGCGATTTGCGCTCTTCCCGGCCGGGCCGGTATAGCTATAAATTATGACACGTGAAGGCACAGCCCGTAAAAACAGATCCCGAGGCATAGGACAGACTGACACACCTCGTTAAAGCAAAGTGTTGGTCAAAAAAAATTAACATAGAGTTTTTTGTGGGGGTAAACTTTTTTTGCTACTATAAAAAAGGCCTCGGTATGAAAGCAATATCTTTCATCAAAAATAATGCAATGGCTATGGTAGCCGGCGCTGCAATAGTTGTGTTCAGTTCGTTTAAGTTGGCGGAGAAAATCATATTTCCAGCTGACGAAGTATGGTTTGAGTTCAACAGTTCTTTAAATCCGGGTGACTCTGGTTATGAAACTGCGATTACTACACCTAGTAATTATACAAATACAGGGTCTGCCACAAATCCATCCCAATGTTCAAGTACACCAAAGGTCTGTGCGGTAAAAGCGGAGCCTGACGGATCAGGACATGTGTCAGTTTCCACTTTAAATTCGCTAAAAGCAGATATGCTTAATCCTTCGAGTAGCAATCCGGCTATTTCGAAAAAACCTAACGACTAATTTATAAAGCGTGTAAATGCACTCAGATAGTATCTATCTGAGTGCATTTATAATGTTAAAATTTATTGATTTTGATCCACACCAGACAATTCAATCACTTTTTGTGGGAAAAGAAAAGTGAATGTTTTAATTTCTTTTAAACCAACACTATATACTTTATTATCAATTATTCGTTTGATCTCTTTTTTTCCAAGATAGAAATCTTCCAGTCTTCTAAGATCCATCCATCTTATACCACGTAACAGAAGTTCCTTTCTTCGTTCTGAATAGATAAGCTTGAGCAGTTCTTCCTGAGCTATAGGAAACGGTTCCATAAGCCCGCCATCCACGTATCTTTTTTGCATAAAAAATTCTATCGTTTTAATGGCAAGCGTCAATCGTCCTAGTCTCGCCTCACATTCAGCTTTCGTTAGCCACAATTCTGCAGTTGTTATCCCATTAAATTTTTGTGCATTTGAATTCCCTGAGTAATCTCCTGTAAATGCGAAATACCCATCAGCCTGTTTCGAAAAAAAACACGTTTTACGTAAATCACTATCTGTGTAACTATCGTACAAAACGGTATCAATACGGAGAACTGACTCTCTCGAAAGATTTTCGGCGGCATGAATAGAAAAGAACAATACCTCGGGATTAAATCTTTCAAATGGATATTTTTTACCGCTATTGATCTGATTATAATCCATAAGTTTATCATAAGATTCTAAAGCTCGTTTTGAAATCGCCAATGCCTGTTCGTAGTCTCCCATAGCAAGATATACCCTAGAAAGCAGCCCCAATGCAGCGTTTCTATTCGGTCGAGTTGGGTAAGTCAGATTCTGATCCGTCAGATAATCAGATGATAGTTTCAGATCTGCAATGATAAGGTTCATTGTTTCTTTTAGAGACAATCTTATCGGCTTTTCATTTACATCAGAACTCATTTTCATTGGAGGGCCCAAGACCGATTCCGCTGTCTTCTGATCATAGGCCGGTGCGTATATCTGCGCTAAATCAAAATAGCTAAAAGCTCTAAAAAACAAAGCCATTCCTTCCAAATTTTGCCGATCCTTTTGATCCAGCTGAATCTTATCCAGATGTTCAAGTACCGTATTAACATTAAGTAAACGACTATAGGATACCCAATACCAATCAGCCAAAGGTTTTCTATCCCATATATAAATTGCTCTATCGGACATCTGACTGATTCCCATATATTGTTTGTCCAATATAAAGAAATCATCTGAAGCAATATCTCCAACAGCTGTTACGTAACTTTGATTCATTACAACTGTATAGTCCATAAGGGCATAGAGATCCGATTTTGAGCTAATAGTAGCCAATGACATATCGGATTTCTCCTCTAAAAACTTGCTACACCCCAGCGTTAACATCATAACAATTCCAATCACCGTTTTTGTTAGTTGCTTATTTTTCATAATTCTTCTGTTAAAATGTTAATGTTGCTCCCATACTAAAAGATCTTGGAGCGGGAATATTTCCGAAATATTCAGGATTTATATCTTTTTTAGTAGCCTTCCAAATCAAACCTATATTCTCTGCCACAATAAAGAATGCCAATGATTTAATTTTGGATCCAATAGGCAATGCAGGATTATACTGCAACCGGAGATCCTGAAACTTAATATGATCTCCACGTTCTACCAAAACGGAAGCATCCTTATAAAATAGATCCGCCCCATCATCCAGTGGATAGACCATAGCGGGCACATCTGTTAATAATTCGTCTCCAGGTTTTTGCCATCTATCATAAAAGTCTACATGGCCGTCATACTTTCCAAAAAGAGACTGATAACTTATACTACTTCTTTTAAAGTAATATTTTAGGCGATAGCTTATTGTTGCCGAAAGATTGAATTGCTTATAACTGAACGTATTTCTAAAAGTCCCGAAATAGAGCGGGCGTGCAGAACCAATTTTTTGGAGCACATCCAATCCTTTGCTTCCCATTATATCCCAGTAGGCGGTACTGTTCTCATGATTTAATAATCCCTGTGGCTTACCTTCACTATTCAAACCCTGCCATTTATAGGCATAAAGACTATAAACCATGTCTCCCGGCAGATTTGAGATTCCACCTTTAAGCACATAAGAAGTCGGCGATTGCTGATCCGTTAATGTTTTCACGATCCAATTGTTATTATAAGAAAACAATAGACTGCCGGACCAGTTTAGCTCTCTCCAACTCTTGTTGAGCGCCAAATTTACATCGATACCTCTTGATTTAGTGTTAGCGGCATTTAGAACCATGGAACCTATCCCTGTCGTTGGATCCAATGGCTGTGCATCGAAAAGATCAAAAGTATACTTATTGTAGTAATCAATACTTCCGGAAAACGAATTATTCCATGCGCTAAATTCGATCCCAACATTGACATTTCGCAACTTCTCCCATCTTAGTTCCTTATTAGGCAAATTAACTATCCGCGCCATAGGATAAGATACACTCCAATTATTATAACCAAAATATTGTATAGTAGTCAGGGCACTCATACTGTTATCCACATTTCCACTATAACCTAACGATCCTCGTAACTTTAGAAAATTAATCACAGAGCTTTTGAAGAATTTTTCATTATGCAGATTCCAGCCAAGACCTACCGACCACAAAGGTGTCCATTTATTGTTCGTCTCTACACCAAATAAGTTTGATGCATCCCTGCGTACGCTTCCTGACAGTAAATATCTGTTTTGGAATCCATAATCCATGATACCGTACAGCGAGACAAAGTTTGTGGTAATATCGGTGTTGGGATAACTGTTAAAGGGAATTGTATTGTTACCACCAAGTCCACCAAAAGTTGGATACTGTTTACTGAAATCTATATTCGAAACAAAAGAAAGATTTTCAGGGTTATAACCATACAATATATTACCCATAGAACCATCATCTTTGTTCCGCCATTCCGCCCCGGCAAGAGCAGATACACTGTGTCCTTTAAAATCCGTTTTATAGTTTAGCTGCATGCGAAAATTCTTTTCGGTAGAGACCCCATCCTGCTGCCTAAGAATACCTCCATAAGGAAAATTGTAAATTAAATTCCCATTACTAACCTGTGTCCCTCTATTTATTAGATCCCTGGCGTAAAAAGTATTTATAAAATAGCGTTCTTCTTTTTTCCTATCATAAAAATTGTATCTATATTTTAGATCTGCTGTCAGGCCTTTCAATAGAAATAGTTGAAGACCAAGATCGGCGAGCAGGTTTCTATTGGCTGTTAAAATAGGCGGCTCATCAATATAATCAAGTGGGCGATATTTCCAGTCTAGCAGATTTCCAGCGCCCACAGTATCTATATATGAATATCGATATTTATAGGGAACAGCAAGATTCTCTCTTCCCTCTTTCAATTTTAAATATGGAAATGGATATCCGTTATCAGAATAGAAGTCGGTAGCTAGCGCACTAATACTTTTCAGTTCGTTGTACATCACTCTACCGGAGATATTCACAAACCGATTAAGTCTGGCTTCCAGACTTAATTGGCTGCTAATTCGATCAGTTTTATCACTTCGTAAACTAGCCAGAGTCCTATCATACCCTATTTGCGCCATGCCATTTAACTTCTCTGACCCGCCCTTAACCGAATAGTTATACTGTTGTAATGCCGCACCTCTATACATATATTTAAGCATATCGTCACGCACATCTGTATATTGATAAGGCTTAATTCCTGCGGCTAGCGCTTCATCATCAAAAACCCCTTTACGTTTAGCTTCCAATAATTCAACCACAGGCGATATAACTGGTCTACTATTACTAGCTAGCTTCCCATCAAAATATCCCTTTTCGAACAAAAAATGCTCTACGTTTATCAGATCTTTGCTTGAAATAACACGATGACTATATAAATCAGGCTTCATATCCATTCGTATAGACGCTTTGAATTCTTGTTGCAGGGGTGTTTCAAATCGTCCTTTTTTTGTGGTTAATACAATAACGCCGTTGCCGGCCCTTGCTCCCCATATCGCGGAAGCGGCACCGTCCTTCAAGAGGGTCACACTCTCGATATCATTCGGACTCAAAAGATTGATATCTCCCTCATAGGGAAAGTTATCTACAATTACCAATGGTTTACTACCTCCAAGGCCTGCCTTCCGTAAGGTACTGACACCATGCATGAAAATTTTAGGTTCAATAGGTTTACCGTTGTCATTAAACGAATATTCTGAACGATCAAAATAAGTACCTGTGGTCAGGTGTTCCAACTTCGATAATACGTCAAAATTAGCAGTCCTATCCAGCAATACCTTATCAATTTTTTCATAGCTGCCCACACTTCTGGCTTTATGAAGGGAATGATATCCAGAGACAAGCACCTCATCAATCATACCCATCTTTGCCGACAAGATCATTATTTTCTTTATATCTTTAGTAGACAGTACAGTTCTTAAACTTTTATAATTAAGATGTGAGATTTCTACTTGAATTTTGTCGAGATTAGCATTTATTTTATAGGAACCTGTGCTATCTGTTTTGATAACCCGCCCATCTTTAATTACTCTAATATTTACGTCAGAAATACCTTTTCCACTTGAATCCTGTATTACACCTTGACAAATCCATGCGGTTCCCTGTTGGGCATATACCCGAAGGGGCCATGTTATCGATAATAGTAACATGGAGAAAAACAGTATATTTTTCATG
The DNA here is from genome assembly GCF_050433745.1 of Sphingobacterium sp. HSC-15S19. Classification (NCBI taxonomy): domain Bacteria; kingdom Pseudomonadati; phylum Bacteroidota; class Sphingobacteriia; order Sphingobacteriales; family Sphingobacteriaceae; genus Sphingobacterium; species Sphingobacterium sp. HSC-15S19. The sequence continues at coordinate 14,442 of NZ_JBNPWQ010000044.1, read as the reverse complement.
TATATAAATTGTTTTTACGATTTTATAGCTATTAATTAGCTGCTCGATATAATGTAAAGGTTAGTGTATTCCATATTTTTCAATGACAGGCATATAGCCATAGGAACCAAGTTCAAATTTCCCAAGGTTGCTCGTATCAGGTAAAGCATCTTTATAGAATACAAGCATTGGGATCAAATTAATTTGAGAGTGCACTTCAAGTCCATGTGCTTCACACACCCTTTTTATTTCTTCGAAACTATGAGGATGCTCTTCCAAACTCATTTTAGGTAGATTTTCCAAATTTTTCCCTAAGAGTACTGGTGGTAATTTAAAAGTCGGATGATTGAGATAACGGAGAAATGTATTCTTATCGATGTTTTCCTCAAAATCAGAAGACAGATTAGACTTCCTAGCAATCACATAACATTCCATTGGCACCATCAAAAGCCTTGATTTTACATTAAGAAAATTATCGAGATCCTCTGCCAATTGAATTTTTAATTTCTCATCAGAAATACTATGTGCTGCCAAATTTTCATAAGTATAATAGTATTTACGCTGCACATCCAATCTAGCTTCTCTGGGATATGTTCCTAAAGGTTTAGGCAATAGCAATGCTGTCAACTCTGGTGTTAGTATTATCCGTCTATTAGGAAAGTTTGCCAATCCAACAAAGTCATCACTTTTCTTATTATAGTCAAAATATGCTATTTCAAACAATGACATGATATCCATATTTGGTATCAACCATCTTGTTATAGCCGTATCTCTCTTTAAAAGAACATTACTGATCAATCCATCTTGAAAACCTAGAATAGTACGGTATACTATGGGCCGATACTGTCGCACATCTTTAAGTGAAGAAGACAACAAAGTGGAATTATCGATAATAGCATCATCTTTTTTAATTGGTATATATGGTTCATGATAAATAATAAGGTTTGCAATCGCCTCTTCCGTGAGATATTCTGGAAGAGTAATTGACACAACTCTTCTATCTGCTATAACAATTACGTGCGGGAAGCCCAAAGTCGGAAAATAATCGCCTAAAGTACTATCAATCGCCGTTACAAAACCGGTAATATTCTTTATGGGACTTTTATTAAGACTTGTCAACACACGCTCTCTTGATTGATTGACTACTGGCAAGACTTTAATCTTTTCCTGAAATTTATTCTGTAGATGGAATAGATGAGGAAAACTATTTATACAATAAGTACACCATGTCCCCCAAAGATCTATTATAATTACCCTTTCTTTAAAATCGTCAAGGACAATATTACTTTCAGCCCCCGTCTTATCAAAAATCTTTAAACTGGTTTTAAGCAGAAGATCTGGGACAGTATCTCCAACTTTCAGTGCTTTTATCTTATTTGGCCAATCAGCCCCGCTATCCTTGCGGGGCGTCTGAGCCGATAAACTAAACATATGAAACAAACAAACCAAAATAAACAGGGCTTGTTTGTTCTTCAATGCCTTGAAAGAAAAATTAGATGATTGGAAAACTATCCATAAGTGTATGCATGCCAAAACCATGCGATAAGTAAGTTCATAATTCGCAAGGAATAAAAAGTATTTTAAAGCCCGCTGAACAACTGGATCTATTGATCCAAGCAAAGTATTGACTCGAAACACAAAAGCCTTACAGGTCGGCTTAAAACACCTTAAAACAGATTGTTCAGATTCTACTCCATAAGTCAATCTAGACTCTCCCCCCTCCTGAAAAGCTTCCTTTTGTTGTGTGGGGCTTGTGCAATCGTTTAGTTGTCCTTGTGTATAACAAGGGCTTAGCAAGGGTGAACCTAGGGTCGCGCTATAGTCAAGCTTGTGTGTTTCTTGTGCCAAGCTATAGTCGACCATCTTTTGAGCAATTCCTACAGAATTTTTACATTTCATCGGCTTTTCATCGGGTCGGCATCGGGTTTTGATCGGTGCAACCCGATGAGATCCCGATGAAAACTCAAGACAGACTGCATGAAAGGCAGAAGCTTGGGCGAAGTTGGTTAGGCAAAAGACAGAAGAAGGTGATACCTCTTCCCCTCTTCGACTGACCTTTGGCTCGGCTTCGAGACTTCTTTGGGACATGGTCGAGACAGGCTCGGGAGCTCTTTGGCTAGGCTTCGGCAGGGCTTCGGCTACGCCTCGACTCCTACCCGAAGCGCAGTCGAACAACAGTCGAAGCATTCCCGAAGAAGAGGCGACGTTGGTACGACGCAGTGTCGAAGGATCCTCGAACAAAACCCGAAGGCTACTCGAAGAACCAGCTGTTTTAATTTGATTTTGAGCGCTAATTTTACAGCGATTTTTTAGCAGGATCGCAGTACCTTTAAAGTACGTTTTTCCTTGTCGAATTTTCTTACGCAAATTTTGAGTAATTAGTACTATATCTGTGCTTGAGGAGTGCTTTATCCGTACTGGAGGTATGCTGTTAAAATATAGCCTAAAAAGCACTACTAATTTAAAGACCAGAGGCCATAATTTTTTGGATTTAATTTGGTTTGAGCAGGAGGAACCTTTTCCAGTAGGCAGTTCACTCCCACCCTTATAAAAACTGTTCATTTTTAAAGGTGTTGAGGGCTGTGACCTGCTGACTCGGTTCTTTTTATTGATACTTACAAACGTATCCTCTTGCTCCTAAGCCTAGCTTAGGTCACAAATAAAAAAATTGTTGTAAATGCGGGAAGCGCAAGACGTTAAATGACAGTTGCAAGTATATAATTGGTTCGATACGTCTTCAACAGCTAGGAAAGTCATCGTATGACTTTGGTCGCCGAGCTACTCGGGGGCCGTGATGATGTTTTTTGATTGTTGCTTTTTGTTCATAACTCGTTTTATTGGTAACGAGTCTTGTGGGTTGGTCTCAAATGATAAATGTGGGACTGCACACCGTACCTGAAATAAAGTTTCTGACGCCTTACACACCACGGATTTACAGCAGTACCCACATCTATCTGTTATGCAAATATAACATAAAAGTATAGACATGGGTGTTTAATCTGCTGTCTTGCGGTGTGGCGTCAGAAAATACAGGCACAAGACTCTTTGATTTAAACACCAAAGAAGATTCATAATCTTCTATTAACAAAACAAATATACATACACATCTATTAAAATGCAAATTATTTTAAAACATTAATATTAAAAAATTATCCGCTCTTAGTGGATATGAGAATACGGGGAAAAGTAACAGCACTATCGCAATATTTTATTGATTATTTTCGAGTAGAAAGATTAGAAAGAGGAATATCTGCAAAAAAACTATCAATAGGTATTGCTCCCTTTGAGGGAGAAACCTTAGTTGGTCAAATTGAATACGAGTATTCTAGCGCCAAGTACACATCTACCACTCTGAAAAAAGCTTTAAACTATTTCTGTTTAACTATGCAGGATCTTTTACCTGATGAACTATTGGATGATGACCAATTAATTGAGAAGACCAGAATACCCATTCTTAAAAAGATGAGTGTTAAAGCAGCGTTTAACTCATTAATTGAAGAGGGATTTTTTGATATTCCTCGCCTACGCTCTGAAATTACAGCCTATTATAATTCATTTTTGGAGCAGGAAGACCACAAAGAGGACACTTACTTTTCCGCCCAGTTGGAGGAATTATGTAACGAAGGAAAGTTACTTAAATTAAAAGACGATGACGCCGACGACAAGAAAGGCAAACTTATCCGCTTTGTTCGCAACAAGGAATTGAAAGAAGATTGAGTCTTTTACCCTTTATTTCCTAAATTTGAATTTGTATCACTCGTTATATGCCGATTACCATACCCACACTTTCGTACGAGCTTAATACCACAGTTCGAATGCATCGTGAAGCCAAAGGCTACACACAGGAGGAATTTGCATTTTTGATTGGCAAGGACGTCAAGGAGGTAGAAGATAATGAGGATCTCACGACTGATTCTGCTTATGATATCAATCAAACTAATTTCTATGCAAGGGTTTTGGAAAAATTACCTAAGGAAATGTTTTTTAAGGACTCATTTGAGGAGGCTACCATTAAGATATATGCCACGAAAACCGAAATAGAAAATAAGAAGACCGGTAAGAAAACCATTAAATTTAAAGGAACAGGCAGTTTTAACAAAAAATCAACCGTGATTGAATCCTATTCCGTTCCGGTAGATCCAGATTATGACGTCTCTGCCGAAGATCAAGATTTGGTCTTAAGCATACTAGAAGATTGGTTGAGGAATAATTATTTTAAAGAGGGCGTTACTGGTTATAACCTTTACCAAGATTTATTAGCCAAAGCAGAGTCCGAAGAAATACAACGCCCTGACTCTTTTCGACCTATCTTGGTCTCGCGCGCTATCACGAAGCTATGCAATAAACGCAAGAAACCTAAATTACTACCACATAGAAAGCTTCCTAAAACAGCTGAAAAGTGGTTGTTGTATAAGGAGGATGTTTAAACTCTTGAATCTATGCTAACAGAAAATGACAAAGCCTGTCTGGTGGAAGTGGATGTTTCCCTGAAAGAATCAAGTGTCACATCATATAAGAATTAAATTGCATTTATCAAATCGCACTTTAGAACATGTTTAAAAAGTATCCGTCCTACCAAGTACATAGTGACTTAAACTCTGTTAGGTGGTAATTTTGTTGTTATGAACAACTTTCATCAAAGCTACTTTCAATATCTAAGGCCGTTGCAAAATAATCTTGATGTTTTCTGATAAGTGATTTTTGTTTTTTTTTGTAGTGTTTTCCAGTTTGGCTTCGGAAATGTGCTTTCATCTTCTTGAAAAAGCCTCTTTTCTTTTCCCGTTTCAAACCCAAAAATTCCAATATCATCGGATCTTTGGTAATCTCCTTGGCATCTGAAGGCATCTTTTCCCTTCTTGCAACAGCCAAAACACTTTCTTTATCGTTGCTAAGCAACAGGCGTTCGTATAAATTACTAAAAACTTGTCTTTCGAGCTGTCGTGATGTCCAGTTATTTTTGATTGTTTCAGCCGTATAGAATTCTCTTTGTTCGTCCAAGTCAAGTCGCATTAACAATCGATATTGTGTCCAGCTCAATTGCGAACGCAGTGCGTTCGCAATTGGAAATACCCGGTAAAACTGCCGGAACAATTCAATTTGCCTTCGCGAGAATCCACTCCCAAATTCAGGTTCCAATGCCTTAGCAAGATATTGGGTCAGATATTTCCCATAATCAGCCCTATCTTTACCTTGCTGTTCCTGCTCAAAAATACGTTTGCCTATGTCCCAGTACATTAATGTGCGTTGATGATCGACAGCACGCACAGCATTTTCCTTGGACTGCACAATAATTGCCTTTATATCGGATACTAAAGTTTGATCGGACAACATAATTGTTTATTTTCTTGGTATTACTTCTGTAAATGAATAATACAAAGATAACTATAAACAATATAAATACTAAATATTTTAGTAAAAAAATTCCCTATCACATCAAATTTAATTACCCTCTTCAAGAATTATTAGCTAAAATGATTCTTTTCTATACTTTTAAATTTCAGCTACTTTTTAAAATCAACAGAATAGGAGATACGCGAGAATTTACTTTTATTCTATCATAAAGTTTGGCTAACTTCACTGACAAGAAGAAAAGTAAATGAAAATAGCTGACATTTATTTATCTGGTTTAAAGAAAGGATACTATGACAATGGTAACGAAGAAACCTGGAATCATTTTGAACAGATTAAACATGGTGCAAGCAAAACAGATATTTTTATAAATGCGATAAAGCTAATTTAAAAAATCTATTGGATGGATTAAAACGTATAAAAAAACCAATGAATGCCTTTAAATTAAGATATCCTATTATATTGATCCATGGCACTGCAGCTGGAGATAGTAGTTTGTTTTGGGGCAGGATTCCCAAGACTTTCAAAAAAAACAATATTTCATTTTTTTATGGTAAGACCGATGGATGGGGCACCGTTGCTAACAATGCACAGATGCTGAAAAGAAATCTGTCAGATCTTGCAGAAAAAACAGGTGTCACTAAATTTAATCTCATCGCGCATTCTAAAGGTGGGATCGACGCTCGCTATTTTATTTCAACGCTAAAAGGCCATCAAATGGTGGCCTCCTTAAGCACAATATCCACGCCACACTTAGGAACACCAATAGCAGATTATTTAATGGAAAAACATCTATCCGGGGATTCTGTTACAAAAAAACTGATCCAACGTATTTCTTTCTTATTTGGAGGGCAATCTCCGGCCCCAATCGAATTAATCCGAGATCTCAGTGTAAAAAAAATGCGTACTTTCAACCAGCTCAACCCCAATATGGACAATGTATTTTATCAGAGCTTTGCTTCGACAATGAATAAGCCACAGGATGATTTATTGTACGCATTGAGTTTTAAATACCTGATGGGACTGGCAGGTAAAAATGATGGGATGGTCCCATTAGAAAGTGCAGTGTGGGGAGCCAACTTTAAACATATACATGCTTCCCAGGGTATCTCGCATGCTGGTATTACCGATATCACCCGTAACAATATTGGGAATATACATATACCACAAATCTACTTAGACATTATTAGTGGATTAGCAGCTTTAGGATTATAACGATTAACAAATGTATACGTTATACACACTAATTTTTTTGATATGGTTTGGTATCCCAGGCCTATTCATCTATTTAATGTACTGGATCCTAAAAAAATCTGGCCGTAAAAAGTTGGGAACTATCGTCTCGATTGTTTTAATATTGCCTTTTCTTATGCTCACGCTATACCTACTATTTGATGATCTATTATTCTCTAAATCTGATGCAAGACAACTACTCAGCGAACACCATATCACGCTAAACGATGATTTTAAAATTATTTCCAATCAAAGTGGTGGCTTAAGAGATTACACACATCAATTTGAACTATCTATTTCCGAAAAAGACAAACAATCTTTTATCAATCAACGAACTTGGAGTGACAAAATGGATGAAAGAATAGAAGTTCATAGCTCTGCGGTAGACAGATATGAAGGTGACACGCTACGCGCCAATTATCATGACAATGATTCCTATACCTATTCCATGTATCGTCCAAATGGCAAAGGCATCACTCCAACATTTATAAAAATCTGTGTATCCAATCATAAAAATACATTGACATACGAAGAGATCTTAGACTAATTCAATAACTGGATGGCAGCCGTTGGCTGTCGAACAGCGGATCCTTTTTCCTTGCTATCTGCATCTACAGCACCATCTTCAGAATAGCCTTTTTTAGTCTTCTCCGCAATTAGTTTTTCAGCATCCTTTAGACAGGCTTCCTCGGAATCAAAGGTTTTACTTTTACTTTGCCCAGCGGTTCCGTTCCGTCCGTAGGTGACTGTATGAGTTGCTCCCGAAGTTTGTATTTCCCAAAATTTATCCGATGTACCGTCTATGTATTTTAAGTGCTTAAACATTATTTATAACTGTAATATCAATTATTTCGCTTACTGTTTAAATATAACGAAAGTAGCGAAAAAAACGTATATTGACATTAAATCACAGACAGATCATGCGTATATATTTCTTATTCAGTTTTTCACTACTATTAGTTACTTTAACGTCAGAAGCCAAAATTTCAACAGCGGAAGAGTATACCCGAATATGGTCCGATCCCCCTTCTAACAATATAAAAAAGTACATGATTAAAATGGCAATTTCAGATGGGCTAGATAAAAACTCTATAAAAATAGAAACCGATAGCTGGGGAGAAGTTATTCTTTCAGACACATGGAGAAATACCATTAAATTTAGACGGGGTAGCCTGGGTGAATATACAACTGTCAATAAGAGTGGTATTAAACTGACCATAAAAGAAGATTTTTCAGGAAATATTGTCGTAAAAGATGAGGATGGAGATAAAACTACTATCAGAAAAAATAGCAGCGGCGATTTTGATATCCCCGATCTAGACAGAAGTTCATCTACAGTTTTAAAAAATATACACGGTAATTTAGAAATACATGATGAAAAAGGAAATGTAAAAACTGTATCAAAAAATATTTTTGGAGGTCTCGACATCCGAGATAATCAAGGTAATAGCTCAACGATATCCAAAGATATTTTAGGAAATCTGGAAATTCGAGACAACAAAGGTAATTCAAGCCGGATAACAAAAGATATTCTTGATAATCTCACTATCGAAAATAGCAATGGTCAACGTACCACAGTGAGAACTGATATTCTAGGTGGTAAAACGATTGAAGACAATAGCGGAAATCGAGTTTCAGTTAGAAAGGATATATTTGGAAATTATGAAGCCAGCGATAACAATGGACACCGGGCGTCGATTAAAAAGGATATCTTTGGAACGGTAATCATTGATGATCCAAAAGGTATTCTAAATGACGCAGTGAAATTGCAATTGATCCAAGAACTTTCAAAGAACTAAATTTTTCTAGAAATTAGTCTATTTTATAAGTGAATAATCCAACGTTACGATGGACCAAAATATTATCGATTTAATTATAGATGAACTAGCAAAAGACACAGATAAAAGCAATTCGTATGCTTTACCCAACGAGGATAACACTTACAATTTACCCATAGAAGAAAATAAAAGGAGGATTAACTGAAGCAGGAGATCGTACCTTCTTCTGATGAATAATGAAAAACCCTCGAGCCTATTTACAAAGGTTTCAACATTCGTATAGTTAAAGATTTTCAAAAGAAAATTAAAATCCCTAAAATTGCAGTCTCATTTCAAGGAAATCGGATTCAGTATATTAATGCTACTGATCTTCCAAACGATATTGACGCTACGGAAATAGGCCCTAAAAAGGGAAATAAGCGAGTTGAATAAAAATAAAACGATGAAAAAGATTATATTTTTTCTATTACTGATACCTTTTTGGGCGGCTGCTCAAGAGCAAAATATCCAAAACTTTATCGTAAAAGAAAACCTTTCCAAAAATGGAAAATTGGCTGTAGTTGCATTGGATTCACTTGGAAACACCAATGAAAACATCCATGGCAATTATCTATTTACAATCAATGGTTTCTCGCAAGCACTACAATTTCATGAGGGTGTCGCTGTCCCTAATCAGAAAATTGAGTCATCAACATTTGTATTCTTTAGCCATAAGAATCAACAAACTTCCAAAGGTCGCTTATTTTATATCTATAAGAGCGATAGCGGACTCTCTCCTTTTGCCATTAGCGGATTGATGTTTTTGATTATCCCGGCCATTGTATTAGGAATAGCTTACATGTTTAAAAAAGTGATTTTGACAGCGATCGCACTGGCTATAGTTTTCTTTTTATTCAACCATTCACAGGGTTTAGACTTGAGTAAAATTTTTGAATCTATATTTTCAAGTCTCAAAAATCTCATCGGTTGACAACACGATCTCTCGGGAAATCCTATCAATTGATGTGATCAAAGTAAATCATAACAAAACGATTGTACATTAGAACGGCATACCGATTCCAAAATTGTATTGAATAAAATTGTATCTGTCGGGTCTATGGGTTTCATAATATTGTGCCTTAAATTCCTTGGAATCAAAGAAGTGCTTGATAACCCATTGATCAGCACCTGAGAATTGTGGATCTTTTAGTTTAAGCCCGGCATCTAAGCGAATCACAAAATAGTCCGAATCGAAACGAAGTCCGAAACCGGTACCGATGGCGACTTGCCCAAGGAATTTATTGAATTTAAACTCTCCACCCGGATTTAGTTCTTCATCCTTCTTCAGTCGCCAAACATTTCCCATATCCACAAATGTCGCTCCATTCATCTTCGCGCCCAGGAAGTTATTAAGTAATCTGAATCGATACTCCGCATTCGCTTCCAGCTTAATCTCCCCCAACTGATCCAAATTACGCAGGTTTAAACGCAAATCCTCACTAAGACTCTGCCGGTTATAGGCACCTGGTCCCAGGGTACGCGCCTGCCAAGCGCGTATACCATTCATCCCCCCACTATAAAAGCTCTTTTCAAAAATCAACAGTTTAGAGTTATTACCATAAGGAATCGCTATCCCTGGATTAAAACGGAAGACAAACTGCCTATTTCCACCAAGATTTCGGTATAAACGATAATCGAATTCTGTCTTGGCGTATTGAAGAAAGGGCACACCAAATATTTTTTTCTCACCGTCAGCATTCTTGGGCAATTTTGCTAAGGAGCTAATAAGGTCCAGCACGTTTCCACTCACGTCCAATGTTCCTCTGAAATATTGAAAATCCTCCTTGCTATTCAATTTCTTGCCATTCAGGATAAAGGTATATTGTGTTCCTAAACCAAAATACTGGCGATCGTTGCTACGTACATACAACTGGTAGCCTTCCTGTACAAGCTTGTTCCGAAAATTGGAATCCAAGCGTCCATCCCGATACTCCAAAACGATAGGCGTAAAACTATGGTACTTATTTTCTGTTTCATACCAAGAGTAATTCAGCGATGTGATAAAATAGCGGTTTGAATAGGTTTTATCTTGATCGAACAACTGCAATGTCATCGAGTAGGTCGTTTTGGGCAAACCAAACTTCCCCCCTGGATTAATATGAAAGGGCACCATCAGACGAGGAATAACCAAATTTACGCCCGCTTGAAAATCGTTATTGAATATTTTACTGGAAAGCCCTCCTGCTAAACGCGGATCAAACAATACGCCATAACGTAATTTCACTTCCAATTGCTCCGAACCACCAAAGATATTGCGTTGTGAGAATGTATTTCCAATATTGAATCCGCTCATACCTGATCTAAAAGTATACTCCCCCTCTATCTGGTTTCCCATACGAGGTCTTGGAACGAAATCATAGTGCACATCGAGTTTATTGGAATCTTTTTTGACAAACTGCATTTTGACAGAACGAAAACCATTCATCTCGTACAATCGGTCATAGGATTTATTTTCCTCCCGCAAGGAATAGTACTGACCTGAGCGTAAATACATATAACGTTCCAAAGGTTTCCATCTGAAACTATTCGTTTCATCAATAAATAAAAGGCGTTTTGCAGAATCTAGGATACGACGTGGCTCCTTCTTCGAGATTGTTCCATAATTCCTTATCGTCATATAAACACTATCTATTTGATACTTTTTATGTATCGTAGAGTCAGATGGATTTTCGACATTAATTTTCAAGTCGATCAAAGGTCCATCGAGAGTTGAATCGACCCCAGCACGCATATATTGCCTTACATAATCGTAATACCCATTGTTTCGCATCGAAACATAAAGTTTCTCCCGCTCATCAAGCAACTTTGCGGCATCGTACTGGGTATTGGATTTTACGGAAGTTTTAGGAAGTACCTCCCGTTCAAATATTGCCTTTATATCTTCATCCTCAAATTTTCGATCTATATTTCTAACTTGATAAGGAACACCTTCATCTACTTTAAAATCGATATGTGCTCGCTTTTTGGAAACTGAAATCGTAGGTTCGACCTTAGCTTTAAAGTAACCTTTTGAAAATAGAAAACGCCGGATTTGATTGGCAGACAAATCTACCATTGCCGAATCCAGCAAGTGAGGTGGTTCGCCGACATTCCGAATTTTCTTGGTTTTATAGCGTCCGTTTTTAGTATTGAACGTATTGTAAATAAATAGATTTACCCTTGAATTGGGTCTTATTTGATTGGAAATATACGTTTCGGATGATTCTTTCAATGCAGGGGTGACACCAGAAATCTGTACTTTTGTAACCAGAGCTTGGTCATCGTCAAGATATTTTGAAGACCGGCATGATGCAAAAAATAACACTAAAAGCGTTATACTTGCAAATCCGATAAAACGAGTATACTTAATCATCAATAAAAATGTTGTCAAAAGCGCAAATCAGTCTAATAACGTCTCTACAAAATAAAAAGTATAGAAAACAACACGGCCTGTTTATCGTTGAGGGTATAAAATCCGTGATGGAATTTATTTCATCAAGTTATGAGGTTGAGTCTATTTTCTACACGGACGACGCCAACACAAAAGTGGGTAAAATCTCGCATAATATAAAATCCCATGAACTAACGGAAACTGAATTCCAAAAGATTAGTGCACTGAAATCGCCACAAGGTATACTCGCTTTGGTCAAACTTCCTTTACAGCAAAAAATTGTACCAAGTAATTTAAAAAATAAGTTTAGCCTTGTACTCGATGATGTGCAGGATCCAGGCAATCTTGGGACAATTATCCGCACGGCGGAGTGGTTTGGAATCGAACATATTATCTGTTCCATTGGCACTGTAAACGCTTACAATCCGAAAGTAGTGCAAGCAACTATGGGCTCATTGGCAAGACTGCAGATCCACTATACTGATTTAACTGATTTTATTCCGGCTACTGGATTGAAAGTATATGGCGCCCTACTTGATGGTCAATCCATTTATCAGACTGTATGGGCTGATGAGGGGCTAATTGTTATGGGTAACGAAGGAAATGGCATCAGCGACGAAATAATAGCTTTGATCGATCAAGCTGTCACTATACCTCGCCTAGGGCAAGCCGAATCATTGAATGTAGCCGTAGCAACAACGATCTTCTGTAGTGAGATTTCCAGACAAAAATTGACCTAAAAACAGATTCTATTTGATACTTAGAGCTTTTGATGTAATCCAATCCTATTTCCTTCCAAATCTTCAATCTCTGCGACGGCAAAGCCCAAGTCGGTATGAAAGGTGGCTGGATATACCCTTCCATATTTAAACTCTGATCTTCATGAAAAATATCAATTTTAATAGAGAAAAAGCCCCGTAGCGACATTTTTCTATTCGTTTAAAAGATTCGATTAATTTTTATCAAAAGAAAAAGCTTAATCGCTCCAAAAACTGTACATTTGAACAGTTCAATTGAAAGACGGATCGATACCGCTATCCATGTTCTTTTTTGAATATTCACACACGATAAAATTACACCATGCCCGCTGAACAGAAATCCATCTATACGTTACAATTTATTTTACTTTGCTTAAGCTCACTCCTATTTTCTTCTAGTTTCAATATGATTATTCCGGAACTACCCAATTATCTGAGCAGTTTGGGGGGTGCGGAGTACAAAGGGCTAATTATAGCATTGTTTACTTTGACTGCTGGAATTTCGCGGCCTTTTAGTGGTAAATTGACCGATCGGTGGGGACGTGTACCGGTCATGGCAATTGGATCCATCGTCTGTTTCATCTGTGGTTTTCTTTATCCCATTTTAACGTCAGTCGCGGGCTTCCTATTCTTACGATTGATACATGGTTTTTCCACCGGTTTTAAACCTACCTCAACTTCTGCGTATGTCGCCGATCTGGTTCCTCAAAAAAGATGGGGTGAGGCTCTTGGCATGCATGGACTGGCTTTTAGCGTCGGTACAGCTGTTGGCCCAGCAATTGGAAGTGCCATTTTCGAGGCCTTTGGTATCAATGTTATGTTTTATTGTTCTTCTTTCATGGCACTTCTCTCCATTCTTATCGTCATTAACATGAAAGAAACACTGGCGAAAAAAGAAAAATTCAATCTTTCCATGCTCAAAATAAACCGCAAGGATATTATTGAATGGCGTGCCCTTCCAGCTGGAATCGTCACGTTTTTATCTTATACCGCTTATGGAGTCATTTTAACTTTAATTCCCGATTGGAGTGAATACCTGGGACTTAAAAATAAAGGGCTATTTTTTCTGGCATTTACAATCGCATCGGTGCTGATACGTTTCGTATCCGGCAAAGTTTCGGACCGTTACGGGAGACCAAAAGTCATTGTTGTCGGAATAGTCATTATTGCTATTGCACTCGTTGCTATCGGTATGGGCAATAGTTTCATTGGAATGATGATCGGCGCAAGCATCTATGGCGTGGGCACAGGTATACTCTCCCCTGCCGTCAATGCTTGGACGATCGACCTAAGCCTACCTGAACATCGGGGCAAGGCAGTAGCAACCATGTATATCTCACTTGAAGCTGGAATAGGGCTTGGCGCACTGCTCGCTGGATTATACTATAGTGATGTTATCCTCCGGATTCCAGTCATTATGTATGCCAATGCAGTAGTTTTGCTACTGGCACTGACCTATATGCTGAGCTGGCAGAGAAAGCACAAAGCCCACTAGCCTTTATTGCTTTTACAAACTCATGCAGGACAAAACCTCATTTCCTCTTTAAATGTATTTCTCAATGGATAGCGGAGAAATCAGTAAACTGCGCAGTAATTCGAGTACCGAGAAGAACAGATAAGATCGAATACATGTTTTTATATGCCACGCAATTATATTGCATCACTTGCGTCCTAAACGTTTAAAAAGTGGCGGTGATTGGATATAGCAAAGTTGCTATATTTAAATTGCAAAATTATAACACACCGCCATGATAAATTTAAATGTTTTTAGTCAGATTTTATCTCTTATCGACCGCGAATTATTCAAAGATTTGGTTTCAAAGCACAAAAGTGATAAACACCAGAAAGGGATCAACAGCTGGACGCATCTAGTCAGTATTCTTTTCTGTCATTTTTCCTCGGCAGATTCGGTTCGTGATATTAGTAACGGCCTACG
>NZ_JBNPWQ010000043.1:0-44544 GCF_050433745.1 Sphingobacterium sp. HSC-15S19 | reverse complement strand
TACTAAATGTTCTCCGTGTACGTGACATAATATTGCTAATTTAATCTATTTATTTCATACCTTAAATTTATGTCTAGTTTTAGGGGAGCAGCATATTTCACCGATGAATTTTTAACTCGAAATAAAAGTGGTGTTAATATAGATGATCTACCTATCTTTCAACCGGGCGGCCTTCCAATTTTCCAACTATCAGAAGAACAACGTATTGAAATAGAGGAAATCTTCCTAAAAATGAATAAAGAGCTATCTTCAGAGTACGTCTTTAAATACGATCTGCTGCGAAATTATGTGCTTGAAATCATTCATTATGGGCAAAAGCTGCAACCCAAAAGTATAACAAATCCCACACATAATGCCTCCAATAGAATAACCTCATTATTTATAGAATTGCTAGAAAGACAATTTCCCATTGAATCTCCAATGCAACGTCTACAACTACGGACAGCTAATGATTTTGCGGAACGATTGGCCATACATGTCAATCACCTGAATAAAATTTTAAAGGAAAATACGGGAAAAACAACCAGCCATGTCATTGCAGCCAGAGTCACACAGGAGGCAAAAATTTTACTGCGACAAACCGATTGGAATGTATCTGAGATTGCTTATTCACTTGGCTTTGAGGAGATCGCTCATTTTTCCAATTTTTTCAAGAAGCAAACCGGCTCTGCCCCAAACATTTTTCGTTCTCAATCGTTATAATTTGAATTTCGCAAATATCCATTTGCATTTCGCAAGGAAAAGTTCAACTTTTCGGAGGATCTTTGTGCTGTTGGATCTTTAAAACAAATTAAAATGGCTACAAATAAAATAGCATTGGTAACAGGCGGAAGCCGTGGTTTAGGTAGAAACATGGCTGTTAGCCTCGCAAAAAAAGGAATCGATGTCATGCTAACCTACAATAGCAATCAGGAGGAAGCAGATCATGTGGTTGCTACGATACAATCTTTAGGTCAGCATGCAGCTGCATTCCAATTGGATGCAGGTAATGTGCAGTCTTTTGATCTCTTCATCGAAGGAGTTACACAGCATATAAAACAAGAAACAGGACAACCAAACTTCGATTTCCTAATCAATAATGCCGGAACAGCATTATATGCCCCTTTCATGGAAACTACGGAAGAGCAATTCGATACAGCTTATAATATCCATTATAAAGGGGTATTTTTTCTCACGCAGAAAGTTCTTCCCTATTTGAACGATGGTGGACGTATTATCAATATTTCTTCTGGTCTCGCACGTTTTGCATTTCCGGGATCATCTGCCTATGGCTCGATGAAAGGAGCAATCGAGGTACTGACGAGGTATCAACAGGACCTCAACGTGAAGAATTGATTAACTTAGCGAAGTAATATAAAGGTAACATGGAGCAATTACTGGAATACATCCGAAAATTTGGACAGCTCGATTTACGAGAAGAGAACTTAATTCGACAGGCATTCGAAAAAAAAAGTGTTCCAAAGTCAAGCTATTTTGTCGCTTGCGGTAAAATAAACAATAGCATTGCTTTTGTGGAATCGGGGGTATTCCGTTCGCTCTATTACAACAGTAAAGGTGACGATTTTACGCGTTATTTTATCTATGAAGGTCGTTTTATTGGAGATCTTCAGAGCTTCTTGGATCGAACACCGTCCAATGACTATATAGAATCCCTCACAGATACCGAGATCTGGAGCCTTGATTTTGACAATTTTACGCTCCTTGAAAAGGAAATTAAAGTTTGGCCATTGTTAATGGCCAAACTTTATGGTTTTGTAGTGGAAAGTAAGCTAAAAACGGCAAATACCATGATGAATCTCGATGCCAAAGACCGTTACCTCCTGTTCTTAAAGCTTTACCCTGGTTTGGCCAATCGTGTTCCATTAGCCATGTTAGCATCCTATTTAGGGATTACCGCATCATCCCTGAGCCGGATTCGGAAAAATATCTAGTCCCCTCGCAACATCTAAATCAAATCGCGCCCCCTAATGCATTAGTCACAGGAATACGAATCCTTTCGATCAACTCCGATCATTGCGATAAAATTGTAGCCTGAGTCAATTTACCAACGATAAAGCAACCTTGTTGTGAAGACATTATCTTTCAAATCAGCCGAAAAATTTGGTAAACTTGTGGTTTCGTTCGTTACATGCTCATTATATACGGTCAATTTTATCCTATTGTTAATCTGATATGCAAGACCATAACCCAACGTACTAAACTTAACATCTCCGTCGGCCGTAAAATTATCAGGCATGCCGATTGTCATGCCACTTGCTTTAGTATTTGGATCATAGACGTCATACGCTAATAGCGCAGTTATACCGGTCTTAGCAATCTCTTGCGTAAACCAAAGGTAATATCCGTTAAATTTCCGCTGATAAAGGTCTGTTGTCGGTTGGGTCGTAAAACTTCTGCTTGCGTAAGGTCCTTTGATATCGGCACCACCCGCTACCCCTGGCTGATCACCAGCAACATATTCTGTTTTAAAGCTGGACTTTCCCAAGCTACTATCAAATTCCAACTGTAAATTGGCGCCATAATAATTCCGACCGATCGCCCTGCCTTCATTCTCGTCGCTGGTATGCGCTGTATAACCATTGCTATTGGGCGTATAGTACGTTTTCGTATCATTACGCACTGAACCTTTATAGAACGAGCCGCCAAAACCCAAATGAAGTTTTTTATCGGCTAAACTATCAAATTTAAAAGCAAGATTACCGATCAGATCCTTTTTAGAATCATAGTCCTTAGCGGAGTGACCACTACCGTTCACCAAGGCTAAATCTAAATTTAAGAATTTAACTTTACCGCCAGGATGATAACTTACCATCCCTCCAAGATCACGTTCGCGTGGCATCAACGTTTGGAATACACGTGCCCGTTCCGGAAAGTCACGATAGCCCGATGAGTATACAATGGAATATCCAAAAGGTCTATTGAAAAGTCCCGCAGTTAAACTAAGGCCTTTTTGACTTGGGTGACGCAATTGAATAAAGGCATCCATTAACTGCACGCCATCTTGAGTAGCATCCAATTGAAAGACAATACTCGAGTAGGTATCCACACGGTCAATTTTAAGACGTCCCCTGCGGATCATAAATCTGTTATCCGAATTCTTTGAAAAATCCCCACCTGAAAAGGACGTAATTCCAGGAGATTGCGCCTTTTGAAACTGTGTTTGAAGGTACCCCGTAATCTTGATATCATGTGGATCATAGCTGGAGGGCGCATTATTATTTTGCGCAAGTGCTACAACGGGTCCTATCAGAGCTAAGAGTAAAAGTGCTTTTTTCATGAGAATTTTAAATAAATTATCTTTTTCGCTTTTGATGATATGGTACGAGCAGAATCATTTTTCCTTCTTCTATTCCATCATCTTTCAACGGCGTAAAAATAGATTCTCAATATTAAGTTAATATTAATAAATTGTTAGTCTATTAATTTATATACATAAAATTAATGATTTGGTAATATATCACCTTGCAGGTAGTTTCTATACATTGAGAAATTTTTAAAATAAAAAGGCCGATACAAAATTGTACCGGCCTTTCAATCCTATTGATTCATACCTAGAATTACTCCAACCCCTTATTATAATCGCTCTCACGAAGAGGAATAGACCAAGTCCACTTATTTTTATCTTGAGGATTAATCGTAACAGCTAGAGATGTAAGGAAATTACCTCCGTTCGCATTATTTCTTCTTACAATAGTATCTCCCCAACGTTTCATATCAAACCAATCGAATCCTTCGCCCCATAGTTCAACCGCGCGATACAGCTTAATTTCATTAAGTAGATCTGTGCCTGTTTTTGTACAAACATAATTCACATTCCTTCCTGAAGAAGCGTTTAATGTATTAAGCACACCTTGAACTTCGCTTGCTGCTTTATTTTGGAAAAATTTCGCTTCAGCTTCAATGAGGTACATCTCGGAAGCCCTAAAGTGATTTAAGTTTCCAACACCCGGTAGATCATTCGCTTTAAACTTAAAATTCATGTAAGCGTATGGCACAGCGTTAGACTGTAATTCAGGATATAAGGCAAATGCCCTAGCCTTCATCGTCGCTCCGGCCAATCCTGTAGCTGTTGTATACGCTTCGCCTTTTGGATCTAAGAAAAGATCTCTTCTAATATCTGTTGAAGGAATTTTATCGAACAATTCTCTACTGATACATTTCGGCGCTGTTCTAACAGCACTTGCCGATGAATTATATGCAATATACGATTGAAATGAATAGAAGTATAATGTTTCATCAGACGCACCGTAGCTACTCCAAATCCATTCTCCATTTGGATTTGCAAAGCCACTTTTATACTCCGTATTGTTCATCAATTTATAATTAGCACGCGCTAGAATAGCATATTTCTCAGCATTGACATAATCCTGCTTGTTCAAAGCAGCTCGAGCATAAACCGCATAAGCAACATCTTTATTCACTTGATAATTGGCATTTGGATTACGGTTAATTTTTGAAGATTCATATAATGAAATGGCATCATTCAAATCCGTATAGATCAAATCATAAGTTTGGCTCAAGGTTGATAAAGGCATATCTCCAGTTGACACATCTTTTCTTAACACCAATCCATTTGTCTGCCCATTATTTGAGTCACTCCATCTATTTCCATAGATTTGAGCTAGCATCATGTAACTGTAAGCACGGTAAGTCAATGCTTGCGCTTTTATAAATTGTTTGTCGGCTAAGTTTCCATTCGCAGCATCTATATTTTCGACAATTTGATTTGCGTTACCAATGATCTTATAGTAATAAAACCAAGGATAATACAAGTAAATACTTGTTAAGTTTTGATTATAATTTGCATTAATAATGTCTGCCCAGCCACTTAAGTTGACAAAAAAATTGTTTCCAGGATAGTTTCCATAGTACATTTTGATTGTCCCCTCTCCATTAAAGCCTTGGCTACCTAAATACTGTTGGGTCATCATTTTTGCCAAACCGTTAACGGCTACTTCAGCATTTTTTGTCGTCTCAAATACTTTAGAAAGCTCAACGGAATCTGTAGGACTTGTATTTAGATAGTCTTTTTTGCAAGAAGAAACAAGAATCATTCCTGCTAACAATACTTTTATATATTTATTATTTTTCATTGTTTAATTTCTTATAATCCAATTTTTACACCAAAAGAAATTGTACGTGGAGTAACCCACGCATTTGTGCTGGTACCATTCCATTGCTGTTGTGGGTTCATTCCTTTACGTTTTGTCATTGTAGACAAGTTTTCAATTCCAGCAACAACTCTCACGGAAGACAAATCTATTTTACTAACCAATTTTTTTGGCAAACTATAACCCACCGCAATATTCTTGATAACCAAATAGGATCCGTCAACTAAGAAACGATCGCTAGTAGCATAATTATTCATACTACTTTGAGAAAAGTTAATAGCTGGAATGCCATTTACATCCAATCTATTTGCCGAGGATGCTGTCATTCCATCAGGGATACCGTTCCACGATTTCATGATATCCGAGTGCAACGCACTTGGTGTACCGGACATGGCCATCAAACCAGCATAGGAAGAATCGTATACTTTACCACCGATAGCGTAAGTGAATAACGCTGAGAAGCTGAAGTTTTTATACTCAAAGCTGGTATTGAAACTTCCATTCATTTTAGGAATAACCGATCCGGACCAGCCCCTTAGACCATAGCTAGAAGCATTAGTTACGTAGTATTTTCCATTAATTTCAACAAGTTCCGCTGTAGGGATCTCTGCTTTTCCTGGCGCAGAACCATTCACATTAAAACGCTGTGTATCTGCCAGGTAAAGTGAACGACCAGTAAGCTGATCTACCCCAGCATATTTAAACAACCAAAAATCATAACGTCCACCGCCTTCAACCCATTTGAAATTACCAGTTACAATTCCGTTCTCCCTATTCTCTTCAGGTAGTGATAAAATTTTATTTGTCAACCAAGTCGCATTGGCACCAACATTCCATCTCCAACCATCACCTTTTAACACGTCTACATCAAAAGTTAACTCAAAGCCTCTATTTGACATTGAGCCTATATTTTTTGTAACTGTTGATACCGCACTTGAAGATGATGTTGCTCCGGCAGATAATGGTAGATTAACATCGAAGATCAAATTTTGTGACTGCTTATTAAAGTATTCAAAGCTCAAGTTTGCACGTTTGAATAATCTTGCCTCTATTGCTGCCGAGAAAGAGCTTGAAGTTTCCCATATTAAATCAGGAGAAGGGTTTTGACTTTTAAAGACCGCACCTGCATTCGCATTCTGGCTTAACTCATATAATGATAAATAGGAATATTTATTTGCACTTTCATCATTACCTACTTCACCGTAAGATGCTCTCACCTTTAACTCATTAACGGTATTCAGCATATCTTTAAAGAAATCTTCTTTAGATACACTCCAGCTACCACCTAATGACCAAAAATTCCCCCAACGATTGTCTGGGCTGAATCGAGATGAACCATCTCTTCTAAACGACGCCTCCGCAAAATATTTACCAGCGTAATTATAACGAGCACGAGACAAGAAACTTTCTACACGATAATCTTCCTGATAGTCATACAGCGATGTAATTTTGGTAAAATTTACCATATCAGTTTGGCCTTCAAAAATTTCATCTGTTTTATAGCCATATAGATAACTCCAGTTGTCAGAATAATTCTCATGTCCTGCCAATAAGTCCAGATGGTGTAAGCCAAAATCTTTGTTCCAAGTCAATAATTGTTGAACTGTATAGTTTTTGTAGCGATAAATATTCCTAGCCGCTCTACCCTGACCGGCACCATCCCCTATTATTGCGTTATTATACGTACGACGTTCTGAATTGCGAAGATTTAAATCACCGTTTAAAGTTAGTGTAAAATCTTTCAGAAACTTGAACTCAAGAAAGCCTCTACCATTTACTGTATTACGAACTGTTTGGTCTCTGTTTAATTCATTTTCCCAAATGGTATGTCTTCCGACATATTGCAATCTTGTGGATTCACCATTATCATACTGTATTTTTCCAGCCTCGTCCAATGCATAAGATCCGTCTGCATTATGCAAATGAATTGGATAGATTGGTGCTATCGATCTTGCATAGTTATACGGATTAACAAATGAACCTGCATCGTCAGTAGAACCACTAATTTGATTTGAGATTTGATGTGAACCTGCTAAGTTAAAGCCATATTTGAACCAATCTTTAGCTTGAAGTTCGGCATTTAATCGTCCAGTAAATCTTTTTAAACCCGAATTTTTAATGTATCCTTTCTCGTCTAGGTATCCTGTCGAATAAAAAACCTTTGCTTTATCTGTAGCAGTAGTTCCATCAATGTTATAATTTTGACGATGGCCCACACGATCTACTTCTTTAAACCAGTCCAAATCGTCTGCATATCCATTTTTTATTTGGGCATCAGAGACAAGCTTTCCATTGGAATCAAATAGTTTATCATCAGCTTTATCATAGATGTTTAATTTCAAATAGTTGCTCACCAAAGATTTGGTTGCTTCATCATTTGCAGATGCAACTGTTGGATAGGATGCCGAATTGTTAGTCAATAAACTATTTCTATACCCCAACCACATGGCTTCCATAAATTGTCTATCATTCACGCGATCGTATTCAGCAATACCTCTCGAGTAGAAACCCTGATCTGTTGAGATATTAACCTGAGAGCGGCCAGCCTTTCCTTTCTTGGTGGTAATAATAATCACCCCGTTACTAGCCCGACTTCCATAAAGTGCAGATGATGAAGCATCTTTTAACACTGAAATACTTTCCACATCATTTGGGTTAATATCAGAAATATTACCACCAAAAGGTACACCATCCACGACATAAAGTGGATTGTTAGAACCATTTAGTGATGAAAATCCACGTATCCGTATACTAGGTTCTGCGCCTGGCATACCAGAAGTATTGTTCAGTTGAATACCAGCAGCAGATCCCTCTAAAGCTGCAAATGCATTAGTAACCGGTCTCTTTTCGATATCTTTTGCAGAGACAGAGGTTACGGATCCAGTCACAGATTCTTTTTTGGCAGTACCATAAGCGACTACAACAACCTCATCTAACGCTGTATTCTGATCCTCTAATGATACATTGAATAATGACTGTCCTTCTTTAACGATTATAGTTTTGTCAGAATGACCGACATACCTGAAAACCATTACTTTACCAACAGGAACTGATAAAGAATATTTTCCATTCGCATCTGTTTGAGTAGCAATGTTTGATCCTTGAACGGCAATTGTAACTCCTACCAACGGTTTCCCATCAGCGCCAGTTACACGACCGCTAATCTTCTTCTCTTGCGCAAAAGCAACAGACGACAGGATCATACTCCCCACGAAAAAACTGAGTAGTTTGTGTTTCATATGTTTATGTTTGTTTAAATAAGTAGTTTATCTAACTAAATACGATAAAAGCACCGAAGAAACTTTTAATATATGTTTTTCAAAAGTGATTGGCCCAACAGGCTAATACAGTTAGTGTGCAAAACTAGACATGAAATGTTAAGGTTTTGTTAAAAGCAAAGATAAAACAAACTTTTAAACAAGCAACAAGAAGTTAGAAATAGAATTAAAAAACTTGAAAAACAAACGATATAAATCATAGTATTTCACACAAAAAAATAACACACAAAAACACTAAATACCAAACAATTACACAAACAACAAACCTTAATCGAAAAAAGTAACTATTTTTTTTATGAAGTAACAATAAATACTGTAATATTTTGTATTTTTCATCATAAAACTATCCTTACAATCGATAATAATAAAAAAACACGTGTAACTGCTATCAAAAAGACAAAACAATAGTTCGAACCAATCAAAGGCAAAAAAAAAAAAGATGAACTACAAAAGCTTAAATCCAATATTATATACAAAAAGCTTAGATCAAACTATTCAGTTCTACACTGAAAAACTCGGATTTACATGTATTGAAAAAAATGAAGCATTGAACTGGACTTTACTGCGAAGTGGAACCATCGAAATCATGTTTTCACATCCTGTTGAAAGCATTGCTTTTGAAACAGCACAATTTACCGGGTCCCTTTATTTTAACATAGCGGATGTTGATAATTTATGGGAAAGTTTGAGAGATAATGTCAAAATATGTTATGAAATAGCAACTTTCGAATGGGGAATGCGCGAGTTTGCTATTTATGATAATAATGGATATGTACTTCAGTTTGGTGAAAAAATATAGAGGCAGCAAAATACTTGCTACCTCTATATTACAGACACTATCCTATCAAGTGTGTAAGTTGAAAAGTTAGGGCTTGGATTTTTATAATCTGAGCCTTTCTTCAAAAATAAGCATAAATTGGTTTAAAATCAAACCCCAATTATGGATGGGCATTGTCCATTTTTTGGTTGATTCTTTTAAAGCAAGATAAACCGATTTCAAAACTGCATCATCCGTAGGAAAAGACATCTTGTTTTTGGTGTATTTTCTGATTTTTCCATTGAGATTTTCAATTAAATTGGTGGTGTAAATGATTTTACGGATTTCGATAGGAAATTCAAAAAATACGGTAAGTTCGTCCCAATTGTTTCTCCAGGATTGGACAGCATACAGATATTTTGTTTCCCATTTTTTAGCAAAATCTTCCAAAGCAGCCTTTGCCGCGTCTTTTGTGGGAGCTGCATAAATGTGTTTCATATCGGCAGAAAACTCTTTTCTATCTTTCCAAACAACGTATTTACAAGCATTTCTAATCTGATGAACGACACAGATTTGGGTTTGAGATTCAGGAAAAATGGAGCGGATAGTCCCAGTAAATCCATTCAAATTATCGGTTGCTGTGATCAGAATATCTTCAACACCACGAGCTTTTAAATCCGTTAAAACGCTCATCCAGAAGCTCGAACTTTCATTTTTCCCAAGCCACATTCCTAGCACTTCTTTTCTTCCCTCACGATTTAATCCGACTGCCAAATAAATGGTTTTGTTAATGACTTTCGAATTCTCCCGAACCTTGAAAACGATTCCATCCATCCAGACAATTAGGTATAAATCGTCTAAAGGACGGTTCTGCCAAGCAACAACTTCGCTGGCAACAGCGTTTGTAATTCGGGAGATAGTGGAGGTAGAAATATCAAAATCATACATCTCTTTGATCTGTTCTTCAATATCACTTACACTCATTCCTTTGGCATAAAATGAGATGATGATATTTTCCAAACCATCGATAATATTGTGTTTTTTCGGAACTAATGCAGGTTCAAAACTACCCTCACGATCTCTGGGAACTTTAATCTCAGATTCTCCGAAAGAGGATTTTATTTTCTTGGTTCCGTGTCCATTGCGGTAATTTCCATCTTTTGTTTTTTCGTGTTTTTCGTTGTCTAGATGGGCATCCAGCTCGGCTTCTAGCATATGTTCTACAGCTCGTTTGTGCATTGTTTTGAAGAAGGATGTTAGATCTTCTCCACTTTTAAAGGATTTGTAAAACTCCTTGTTGTTTAATAATTCTTCTTTGTCGATCATAACTATGTAATGTTTAAAAATAATAAAAAGTTATTTCCGAAAATATTTTTTGAGCTTTGAGGGCTCAAAATATCTTCAGAATAACTTTTCAACTTACACAGTTAGAAAGATACTACCATATTACATAAAAATTCCTTTTTGATCTAACTAGATATGTGTTCTGAATTCTTTCAAATTCAATTTGAATGGAACAACAACAGAAGACTTTACAGCCTCCCCGTTTTGGGTTGCTGGCTTCCACTTACCTGCTCTGTTAAGGGCGCGTTGCGCGCTCGTTAACACGCCATAACCAGGATCATCTTTTAATTTAACACCAGTAATTTTCCCATCTTCTTTCACAATAAAATTTAACTCATAATCACCCGACAAACCTGCTTTCAGTGCTTCAGGTGGATATTGGAAATTTTTATAGAATTTTTCAATGAAAGTAGACATGCCTTCAATTGGTTCTGCTTTTACTATTGCAGCTGAATTTGCAGACTCTTTAAAGCTCAACACTTTGTAAGGAAAACGTACCCAAGAAGCAATCGGTTTTCCATTTTTCGTAGCAGGTTCCCAATCCCCAGACATTTTAACAGCCTTCAACAAACGTATCCCCATCCCTTTTTCAATATCCTTCGCGATATCAGCTGAATCAATTTTTCCAAATTGATTTACACGGATGTCCAATATGATTTCCCCTGAAATATCTTTAGAGATCTCACTATCCGTTAATTTGAAAGAACGATTGACCTGTTTGACAAAACTGTCATATCCTATTTTTGGTAGGGCTGCATTTTCCTGTCCAAAGGAGAATACGCAACTAAGCATCCCGATTAAGCTAAAAATTATTGCTTTCATATCTTATTGTTTCAGAAAATTCACATTATTTAAAAGGGGAAATTCGACACTTCCCCCTTTCTAAATCTATCTTGATCCAGTGTAAACAAACTTTTCTTCAAACGTTCTGGCTCCACCATTTGATGTCCAGTTAACCGTTAATGTCTTTGTTGCTGGATCATAAACACTGGTGGACTTAGTCGCAATTGGCAGAAGAGAAAACATTTCTACAGTAATTTTATTAGTAGCTTGATCAATTGTATAATTTACCTGATTAGAATAAGTTCCTAGCAAACCAGGGTCTAGCATACATTTATTGCTTCCAATCGTTACTAATTTGACTGTTTTATTTGCATTAGGGACTAAAGCCGTATTCGCAGATGTCGTATATTTGTAAACACCGTCAAAGAAGTTTTTAGCTCCTAAATTCAATATAATCTTGCCAAAATTTCCCGAAATTTCTCCAGAGGATACTGTTTTTATAGCTAAACCAACAGCATAATCAGCATCAAAAGTAAACTGATCCGGTTTCAAATTAATTGGGACAGCGACTTCTCTTTCACCCTTTTTTATTACCGCCTCAGTCGCACTTAAACTATACTGTGAAGCAGGCATCGCCTCATATTCGGTTTCATTTTCGTCATTATATTTTTCTAGTAATGAGTTGTCAACAGCTATTGTTACTTTAATATCACTTTCTGCTGTTTTAGCTCCAACACATTTCAATTTCAAATTTACTACTCCAGTAGGAGCAATATCAAATGCTAAAGAGTATAAAGGTATAGAACTCGATTCGTTAGATATTGGAACAGATACATCCCCAAATTCTATAATATTCGCAACAGCACCATCAGCATCCGGTCCTATTAAGTCTTTATCCTTTAAACAAGACGTTAGCACTAATGGAGAAGCTAACGCTAAGAAAATATATTTTATTATTTTTTTCATGTTAATCTAAATTTATTTAGCCCAAAATATTTTAGAAGAATACTTATTTATATCTGCAGGAACATTTGCTGCATTATAACTAAATTCAGTATTTGGATATAATATTCTAGTTGGTAATTTGTCTTCCGACGTTGCACGTGACGCTATTGAAACAAACGTCGTTCTAGCATTCGCAGTAGTGTTTAAACCAACATTCTTTGGATATCCACTGCGACGAAATTCATTCCATGCCTCATGGCCAAATAGAAAATTCAAAGCAATATACTTTTGTGTTATGATAGCTTCGCGTTTTTGTTCTTTCCCAGTCTCTTTTCTTTCAGGTTTATTAGGGTTAGACTGATCTAAATAATCTACAAATTTCACTAAATAAGTATCATTATTATCAGTTTCATATTTCGTTAAATAAGCTTGAGCATCAGCTGCACTTTTAGTAGGCGCATCACCTTCGTTCATGTATAAGTAGTTATAAGATGCCATTATTCCCTTTCTAAAATAAGTTCGGGATGCTTCATCTCCACCAGAAATAAGTCCGTCTAATGCAGCTTCAGCAGCCAAAAATTGACTTTCTGCAGCTAACATCAATGGTTGACCAGCAGCAGGACCTTTGATAACGCCTAACCCTCTATAATTTGTACCGCTTATCGTACCCGAGACTGGACGCATGACCCAGGCAGATGGCGCAACTCCAGTTGGAGGATTATCAACATTTCCAAGTTGATTTTTATTGGTTGATATTCCATTTGCGAAGACTAATGATGCACGTTCCGAGTCAGATATTTTAAAACCATCGTAGAAAGCCATTATATAATTGGTAGGAATAAATTGGGTTCCCCATGTTCCCACAGCGGCATTATCAGCGCCATAAGCCCAAGTATTCCACATCGGATTTTGCTTACCCGAAATTTTGGTAAATACAGGTTGTACAATTACATCGCTTTCAATAACGCCAATATTATCTATTGTCTTATTAGCAAATGTAGCTTTACTACCAGCTCTTAACACCAACCTCAATTTCAATGTATTAGCAAATTTAGCCCACGAGGTCGTATTACCTTTGAATATAACATCTGCCGTTTTAAAATCATCACTAGCAGTAGCCGATTTAAAGAAAGCCACTGCTGCATCCAATTTTTTAGCAAGATCGACATAGATATCAGCTGCCTTATCGTATTTAGGAGTTAGCGAAGCAGCGCCCTTTAACGCATCTGAATAAGGAACATCATTATAGGTATCCACAAGATTCGCATAATTATACACTTTCATGACCTCTGCAGCTTGTACAAAAAGGGCTTTCCCTTCGCCTGCTTTTTCTACAACATACTGAAGATCAGTCAATGTATTATATGGAGTACTCCACAAGCCAGTCATAAACCCGGTTGAAAAATCGTAGGTAATCATATCACCCCAACCAGAGACCCCGCCCGATGTAGCATAATAACCTACTAATCGTCCGCCATAGGTATTATATGTTGGAACAGAAAGCGCTGTTGCAACCATAGCTTGAGGCAAAACAAGCTCTGGGGTCGACTGAGTCGGTGAATTTGGATTATCATTGATATCCAAAGCCTTTTTACAGGAAGAAGCTACCAATAAAGTAGACATTGCTACGGATAAATATTTTATTTTATTGTT
Organism: Sphingobacterium sp. HSC-15S19; assembly: GCF_050433745.1. Classification (NCBI taxonomy): domain Bacteria; kingdom Pseudomonadati; phylum Bacteroidota; class Sphingobacteriia; order Sphingobacteriales; family Sphingobacteriaceae; genus Sphingobacterium; species Sphingobacterium sp. HSC-15S19. The sequence goes on along the minus strand of NZ_JBNPWQ010000043.1, from coordinate 30,673 downwards.
CATGAGATTCGATATTAAAAAGTTAAACTAACAGAAAAACCAACGTAACGAGACGGCGGTGTTTGACTTAAACCTGTCAAACCAAGCGCATTTCCATTGGATGATCCGTTTCCATCAGAATATTCTGGATCGGTATAAACATTTGTAGCAGGTGTCCATAGAAACAAGTTACGACCTTGTACACTCACTCGAGCCTTCTTAATCACATTTTGACCGGCAAGAAAAGATTTCGGTAAATTATAAGACAATGACATTTCACGGATTTTCCAGAATGCTGCTGAAGTCACATAGGTTTCGTCAATATTTCGTCGTCCAGTAGCCATTGTCCAATAATCAGCTCCACCATCATAAACAGTAATGTTTGTATTTTTTACATAAGAATTTGTTGCTTCATCCCAATAAGATGAATTTGGAATAACAAATCGTTCACGATCGTAAGCAACGGTATTTATTCCTGATCCGGAGAAATCAAACAAATCTGCTCCATTATTAAAGATATAGTTACCTGTACGATACTCAGCACTTGTGTAAAATGTTAGATCTTTATAAGATAATGAAAAGTTTAAACCTAATGTATGCGTTGGAAGCGCTGCTCCCAGCACCTTCAATGTACCATCTGTAGTTGGATATCCTGTAATACGATCCACAATAATACGTCCTTCAGGATCTCTATTATAAGTAGAACCCATGATTACAGGGAAAGCTTCGCCTTTTACTGCGTAAGATCCTGTACCACCTGTGTACGTAGCCAAAGCCAACTGATCTAAACCTTCTGCAATTTCGACAACCTTATTCTGAATATAAGTAAAATTTCCGCCTAAAGTCAAGTCCCAATCTGCCGTACGGATTGGTGATACGCTTAGTCTCGATTCGATACCTTTACCTGTGGTTGTTCCTGCATTCAGTAAATATTTATTATAACCAGATGCCCAAGAAATATCTGTTGGAACTGTATTGTCTGTTGTTTTATTATTAAAATATGTGACATCTGCAGATACCCTATTATTCCACCATGCAGATTCAAAACCAAATTCAATAGATCGCGTCATTTCCGGCTTTAATCCAGGTTGAACTATCTGATTACCAACTGTATGACCACCAATTCCATTATATGGATATCCGGAACCTTGGCCAAAAGTAGGTACCGTTGCATAGGCTCCAAAGTTGGATGAGCTACCAACGTTGACTTGACCTACTTTAGATAAACTCCCTCTTAGCTTCAAAAAGTTCAATGGTTGAAAATCTTTTAATGCTTCAATTGCATCAGTTGCAACAAATGAAACAGTTGCCCCTGGATAGAAGAATGAACGATTGTCTGGATCTAAAATTGAAACCCAATCATTACGTCCCGTTAATGTCAAAAATAAATAATTTTTGTAGGCTACATCAATTTTACCAGCTAGACCAAAAGTTCTCGCTAGATAATCCGCTTGGCCTGTAGATGGAGGATTCAAACTATTTCCCTGATTGTAAATACCATCGACAACCAAACCATTAACTGTAGCTGACAAATTCGAAGATTGATTCTGAACATATTGAAATAACGCCGTATAGTCGAATTTGAAATCTCCGTTTGTATGTGTCGCATGTGCATTAAAATCAGACACAATACTTGTCGAATAACTTGCTGCATCGGAAACGCTACCAGTAATATTCGTTCCTTTATATGCACCATGCAAACCAGCAGCATAAGGTGTAAAGGTGAATTTACCAGTCGTATATTTATAGGATTGATTAGAAGTGGTCATACCCACACGTCCCATAAAGTCTAACCAAGACAAAGGTTTAAAATTCAATTCCACATTACCCATGAAATAATCATTCCTAATTTTTTGGCGATTATTTGCGGCAATAAAATAAGGGTTATTATAGTAAGCGTTATAATAACCATTTGGATTTGCAAAAGGATTATTTTGCCAATCTTTATAGCTTGTTAACGGCACCTGACCCGGAGATTGCAAAACCGCATCATAAATATTTGCGTTTGCAGATGTTTGATCGTATCTATTTTGAGCGTAATATGAAGTATAATTAATATTGAGAATATCATTTAATTTTCGACTTCCGTTTACACGAGCAGATGCTCTATTATATTTATCAAAAGGAACGGTACCTGTCGATTTTAAATATTGCCCTGAAAAACGGAAAGAGCTATTCTCATGTTTGGATGCCACGGCCAAATTTGTCATGTTTGTCACTCCTGTTTCCCAAAATTTATCCTTTCCACCATTCCACGAATAAGGTCCTGTTTGTGTTGATCCATCCTCTAGAGGATCACCAATTTGCACTATAGACCCATCAAAAGCAGGTCCATATTGTTGGTTTTCGTAGGGTACATAAAAGATATCATGCGCCGAATAGCCTGAACCAAAACGTTTTTGAACTTCAGGCAAAAAGTTAACATTCTCAAATGTAGTCGTATTATCGATAGTTACCTCTAATCCATTACTAGCAGCACCTCTTTTCGTTTTAATAATCAAAGCACCGTTAGAAGCTTGCGAACCATATAAGGCAGCCGCGGAAGATCCGTTTAGAACTGTAATATCTTCAACATCGTCTGGGTTTAAATTCCCCAGCATAGAAGATGGAGAAATTACGTTGTCAATAACAATCAATGCTTGGTTATTACCAGTTAACGAACGCATCCCCCTTAACATGACACGGTAATTAGGGTTCACACCCGATCCTACACCTTGTACAGTAAGACCTGCGACTTTACCAGTTAAACCTGTGACGATATTGGTTGGCTTAGCCTGTTGTAAATCCTCCGCTTTAATTGTGGTCTGTGCAGCTCCAATTGAACGACGACTAGCAGTTAACCCCGCACCAGTCACAACGACTTCATCAAGAACAGATTCATTTCCACTAAGTTGTATGTTATACAAACTTGAACCTTGTGCAACTGTGATTGTTTTGTCTGAATAACCTACAGAACGAAAGACTAAAATTTTTCCCGTAGGAACATTAATGGAATAGTTACCGTTTGCATCGGTTTGTGTGGCTTGGTTAGTACCTTGAATAACAATAGTAACGCCTGGCAACCCCTCGCCATTTGTACCTGTCACTCGTCCACTAACCTTCTTTTCTTGGGCGAATGCTACCGAAGTGAGGATAGCACCACCCAATAAAAAACTGAGTAGTTTGTGTTTCATATGTTTATGTTTAATTAAGTATGTTTATTTAAATTCTTGGCAATACAGCACCTTGGCTAGCGAATTTTTTACTTCTCAATAATTATTATATGCGATGTTAGTTAGTCATACATCTTTTAAGTCAACAATGTCAGCTGTTAAAAAATGTTAAATACAAATTTATAACTTTTTTTAACTTTTGCAATGCAAGCATAACTTTGTGATAACATTTATTTCACAATAAATCACAAACATCTGATAAACAGGTTATTATTTTTGATGCAATATTAATTAAAGTAACATTGTTTAAACAAACATATTTATTTGTATTTCCCCTCGAACCATGTTATCCATTCACTTATCTTTCATCAAATTCTATTTATTTATAATAGTATATTTTCCACTGGCGGTAAATCCGACCTTTAAATGAATGATCTCAAACGCTCTATTCATCTGTTCGCTTCAGACTTATAGATAAGGAAATTTTCATTTCATCGCTGTACGACTTTCCTTATGATCTTCAGGGCAAAAACTTATCATCCCTTTTTTCTCATACATCAACACGCCAGCATCGCGTATCACAGCATAAACTTTTTCCCTGTTGGTCCTGTAGCACACAGTCGTACTTATGAGCTTATTCGGTATGCATTTCATATTTTTGACCGTAAATCCATGCCAGCGGCTCATCTGCCAGACAAACTCTGTCAGTGGGACATCTTTGTATTCACGTACAGCATTCGCCCATTGCGAAGCTTGTTCAAAATCCCCGTTCGTTAAATAAAATAGACTATCCCTTTGTATTTTTTCACCCTTCGGTAAATAGGATTTGATAACCGCAACTTCGTCCGAACATTGAAGCACCTGCCTTTTGTTTGATCTGCAATCAGAAACTAAAACTTCTCCGTATGATACCGTTGCTCGCGTAAACTGGGCATAAGATGCTAATTCAAACCTTCCGTAATCACTCGAAATTTTTCCATTGATAGTGTGTATTACCATCACGCTCCCAAACAGTTGGCTAGGTATGTCTATAAGCGCCTCGCCCTCGATAAACAGATGTGTACTATCTCCTTGCGTCAACGGATAACAAAGAGTTGATTGGGCATTCAGCCGGACCCGCATACCGTACGGAAATTCTATAACACATTGCTGACGAGCAGCTGTTCTGATCACGATATCCGTCTCGTTTGCATTTACTTCCCGCCCACTGGATGATTTATCAAATTCCAATACCCCCTCGGCGGTCTTGGCGAGCGAAATACCGTTTAAATCAAGCAATACTCCGGTTGCATTCGTATCCAATCGAATGATAGATGAATCAGCAAGCATTATTGTACCTGCAGATTCAGACAATGGTATTTCCGTACCAGAGGACATACTAGCACATTCCAGACCGATTTCAGCCCTATAATCCCTGTGTTTTAACATGACAATTACAGCCGGCAGCAAAAGAAATAAAACTGCTGCTGCAGCACACCACCACCATAATTGCCGTTTCTTTTTCCTAGCTAACCGATCTCCCGCAGCCCGGATCTGTTCAAAATCAGGCCGCCACTCGATGGATAATTCGTTTGACCGATTAGTAGACATTTCTTCGATCACCTCGGCAATCATTGCATCAAATTCCTCTTCACTAAAAATTTTCTCCGCTGCTTCTAATTGATCGGATTCTGTAAAACTGATACTCGCGTCCATACGCTTCCTGATCAGTTCTTTTACATATGTTCTGTTGTAAATCATTTCACCTTGTAATAAACAAATAAGCCCATAAGATCTTTCAACTTTTTTCGGATCACCTTCAGTGCCCTAGACAATTTATTTTTCACCGTCTGTTCTGCCATTCCATAGGTTGCCATTAATTCCTTGTTACTCCTACCCTCAAACTTCGATTTAATGACAAGCTCCCGATCCTGGGGAGGTAATTCCTCACAAGCCTCCAAGATCAGCATCTCAAGTTCGTTATAGGCAAATCTATCGTCTGCGCATTGACCACTAGCCATATCCAGACCGTTATCGAGCGAAATCTTATTGTATTTTGCCTCACATCTGATATAATAAAGAGCTTTATTTTTCGCTACGCGCTGCATCCAATATACAGGTGCTTCTAGCTTCGCGACCAACTGCCTTTTTTCCCAGATTACGATTAATGTCTCATTTAATACATCTTTGACTAGATCGTCATCATCATAAATAAAACGACGGATATACTTTTCCAGACTCCCGCCATAATGCGCAAAAATCTGCTCAAGCGCTACATTAGGCTGTGAGTCTAATAATTGAAAAAAGTAACGATCGTACGTATTTGTTTCTTTTGCCATTCGTCTATCCTCTCTAACATCATTTCAATGAAATTTATAAACTTAAAAATCAGATACTTATAAAAAATACAGCATATTAACAGGTACGAACTAGCCTTTATTGCTAGTAGTATATAGAAGAATTAGAAGATTAGATTTTAAATCAGTAATAAAACAAAGATAGTAAAAGCTATATAACAAACCAAGAAAAACAATATACAATACACTGATTTACAAATAGTTGAATTCAAAATTCAACCAGATACTCTTATGCTTCTTTTATAGATTAGAAAAGACATTAACAACAAAAAAAATGAACGCAAGAACGGCACATATCGCAATGGAAAGCATCCGAATCGGATTTATGGTCTTTTGGATCTATGTAGCTATAGACAAGCTCATGGAACCCAGCGCATTCCAAGCTGCTCTTCTCCGGCAACCGTTACCAAGCAGCTGGGCAAAACCTCTTTCTTTGACACTTCCTACTTTTGAGTTCACTACCGGAATCCTTTTAGCCGGTCGGTATAAAAAAATAGGATTACTGCTATCTATAGCTTTATTATCCTCTTTCAGTGTCTATATTGCATTGGGACTACTCAATCTATATCCGCAGAAACCGTGTGGCTGCGCATCCGTATTTGAAAGTTTGTCGTGGGAATGGCACTTGGTGGTAAATATGGTCCTTTTTACGTTATCCATATTGGGATGGTACTTGACTGGCCCAACCAGCCCCATGGAAAGGTACGAGAAAAAGGATCTATCAATTGGCTTTACCTTTACACCGCCCATTCCTTTAGGTATTGTCATACTTTGTCTTTGTCACACTTCTCAAAAACACTTTCCGCGAAAATTTGCACTATTCCCGGCTTAGCCGGTATAGAAATAAATTATGACACGTGATGGACAGCCCGTAAAAATCGATCCCGAGGTATAAAACAGACTGAAACACCTCGTTAAAGCAAGGTATCAGTCATCAATAAAAAAATTGAGTTTTTTGTGGAGGTAAACTTTTTTTGCTCTTATAAAAAAGGCCTCGGTATGAAAGCAATATCTTTCATGAAAAAGCATGCGATGGTGATGTTGGCTGGCGCTGCAATAATTGGATTCAGTTCTTTTAAAGTAATTAAACTAAATAACGAAAATAAAGATACTGACTTAATATTTAAGTATGTTCCGCCAGCTGGTTCCCCAGCTCCCTATTCGGATACAAACGTAAAAAATACTGCAAATTGGCAGAGGAGTTCTATTAGCTGCTCAGATTCGGAAGACCAAGATGTCGCTTGTTCAATTGCTGTACCATCTGCCAGCACGATGAATAGTGGAAATAATATCGATCCTTCCAAAGTAACGATCGAGACATTTCAGCACAGCACCAACAACTATGGTGTGTCTCCTTCTTCGGCGTCCACACCGCAGTACAATGATCCATTGAACAAACCTTTGGATCCATAAATCGAAAAGCCCATAGCCCCTAATTTCGGCTATGGGCTTTCAGCACAATGATACATTGGATTGATTCAGTTCTTATCTTAGAAAAACATCTAAGTCTGTAGGAGTATTTAAAATTAGCTTTGATGAATTCGGACTAAGCTCCACCCGCTCTCCTTCTATCATACGAACCATTTTAATGGCTGTTCCTTCGAGGTTCAAGCGTTTAATATCTGATAAACGAATTCCCCTCATCAACAGTTCTTTTCGTCTTTCCAGCAATACAATCCCCAAAGCTTCGTTGTTATCCTGTGCTGCTTTTGGCACAAATACCTTCGTACGATCCCACCGATTTTTTAGCAGGAGATTAACATCCTGCATGCTCGCTTTCAAAGTACCTTTCCGGGCATTGCTTTCCGCGCGTATCAGAAGCATCTCTGCCGTTGTTAACCCAGAAAACATCCACTGTATGGAATGGGAATAAGTTCCTTTAAATTTAAAATACTTGCCGGAAGCACTAAAAAAAGCTATCCGTCTCAGATCGGCACTGTCATAGCTATTCATTAAATTAGAATCGATTAAAGCGCGCGTTGGGATATAGTTCTGAAACTTTTGACCCATTTCAGAATAAAAGATCGTTTCCTTGGTAAACTTCGAAAAGGGCACCGAAGCGCTAATCTTTATTCCGTCTTCAGGCTGATTATAATCCATTAGCTCATTGAACAGCTTCAACGATTCGTCGGCGGCATTTCCTGCTTGTTCGTAAAGACCCATGGACAGGTAAGCCCGGGCTAATAGTGCATATGCGCCTGCTTTTGAAGGCCGTGATTTCAGCAAAGGGACATCCTCTAAATTTTCCGCGGCCATTTGAGCATCTTTCAATACTTGCTGATAGCATTCACCTACCGTAGAAAATTCACTCTTCACATTAAAATCAGATTTAAAACGCAAGACAATGCCTCTCTCCTCATTCTTTCCCTCCGGATCAAACGCTGGAGCGTAAGTCCATAGTAACTGAAGTAAATAGTAAGCCCTGTAAAAATGAGCCGAGCCATAGACATTTTTCCAGTCACCGCTGTTGACATCGGTCCTTTCAATTTTGTCCAATATTTCCAGGCAAAAGTTGGCATTATATATAGGCAGGTAGGCCGAAGACCAATCATTGGGATATGCATAATCGAAAGCTTCCCATTTGTACAGCAACTTCATTTCCGGTAAAAGAGCCTTATAATTGTTGTCCAGCAGAAAATAATCATCAGCTGCCGATTCAGCATATGAAGGTGTTCTTCGCTCATTCATATAGCCAAAATCATCCAGTATCTCCTGCAGGTCCCGTATCGATGCCGGAACCTGATAGGCATTGCTATTCTTTGGATCAAGGTAATGGCTGCAGGAAGTACATGCAACCAGACAGCATAAAATAAAATATATCGTCAATTTCATACAGCAAATGGTTAAAAGTTGGCACGAAGGCCAAGTGAATAATTTTTCTGCAAAGGAATCGCTTCGGGATTATCTGGATCAAGCCCGCGCCGGTTTGCACGCCAGATAATTCCTAGATTGGCCGCATTGGCAAATAATTGTATATTATTGATTCCACTGCTTATTTTGGGCAAATTATAGGTCAGGTTGATAAACTGGAGTCGGATATGGTCGCCCTTTTCAACAAGGATTTCACTAGCACCATAAAACGCATCCCTCCCGGGCATAGTCAATGGAAATTCCAAAGATGGCACGTTGGTATGGTCTCCTTTTTGCTGCCAACGATCATAATAATCGGGATGAACCGTTCCATAATTGATAAGAGCACTTGAAGTGAACGAAGATCTCCGAAAGTAATAGCCCATGCGATAACTCAAATTGAAAGACAGACTCAGATTCTTATAGGAAAATGTATTCAACCAGCCACCATAATGAACAGGTATGGCAGAACCAATAAAATGGGCTGAACCACCCTCCCCCGCACTTCCTATTGAACCTTCATTAATTGCAGTATAGTCCGTCGATATTTCCCCATTCCATACTCCCTGCGGATTTCCGTTATCGTCAAGTCCTTTCCAGATAAATGCCGCAAGACCATACAGTGGATAGCCAATAACCGGATTGATCTGAGTGCCAGAAGCATTTACCATACGATAGAGCTGACTTTGGTCATTAGGGTAGTAATAAGCAGTTGTCTTGTTATTATTGTAATTATAGATCAGCGACGACTGCCATCCCAATACACCTGATTTTAGGTCATAATTTAGCTGTACATCCAATCCTTTTCCTTTCATTGCCGCTACATTCTGGATGATCGTTCCCCTAGCGCCCCAGCTCGTATAATCATAATTGGTCTCGCCATAGAGATCGGATCCATTTTTAATATAGTATTCTATCGAACCAGAAAGCGGGAAATCTTTTAGCGCGAACTCCAGTCCCGTATTCAGCTGCATCACTTCTTCCCAGCGCAAAGAAGGGTTGTTGATTGTTCCTATCCTTCCATAAGGCAACGAACCATTGATGGTTGAATTTGTCGCCGAACCGCTAATCGGTAAGGCCGACCGGCTCAAATCAACATTACCACTATAACCCAATGTTGCTTTAAGCTTTAGATAATTTAAAGGAAGTTTCTCAAAAAACGATTCTTTGGACAGCACATAGCCCGCGCCTAAAGACCAAAGCGGCTTCCATTTGTCATTCGTCGCTACACCATAAATATTCGAGCCATCTCTTCTTATATTTCCACTGAGCATATAACGATCTTTCCAGGTATAATGAAAATTTCCGTAAACACTTACAAATCTATTCAGTCTGGTTGGAGACAGATTTGGAGTTCCCATTATTGTACCCGAACTGCCGAAAGGTTTCTTGAGATAACTCGTTGTAAAATCTACTGGAACCATTGATAGCGGATCTTCACGATAACCATAATAGACCATGCTATTGCCCCATGCCTTTGTTTGCCGCATCTCCAGTCCGGCCATCGCAATGAAAGCATGCTGGCCTACCTTTTTATTAAAATCAAATTGACTTCTAAAAGCATAAGATTCTTGGTTATTGCCTGTTTTCCATAAAATATCCCCATAAGGTACGATGTAAGTTACCTTTCCTGTGGTTTCATTGATCTGGCTGAACGCATTCACCATATCGCGCACAAAATAACTTTCTTTCATATAATGGTTATCGATCAGTCCATCTTGACGCTGACGCTGGTAATTGGATTTCAATATACCGCCAGAAAAAAGCTTAATACTGATACCGATATTTGCGATATATTCCTGGATCGTATTCGTTTCTGTACTGTATTTAAAATCCTCGACGGGATAGTAATTCCAGTCGAATAACCGTCCTTTTCCTACTGTATCCAGCACTGTTTTTCCATAGCTTTCATAAAATGCCGCTGGGCTGCCGTACTCATCAAACAAAGACAGATAGGGTACCACATACTGGTTGCCCACACTTGCTAGTGTAGCATAAGAAGGAATATTGCTATTTCTATTTTTTTGATTAGAATAAGATGCTGATACATTGACGTTCAACCATTTGCTTAAGGTCATCGTATTGGCAAGTCTAATTGTTGTACGTACAGCGGGCTGGCTATAATTATCTTTCTGCCAGTCCTGCCCCAGCGCAAGAGTCCAGCTATTGGATGCTCGCCCTCCTGAGATATTTACACCTAATTGCTGCGTCTGTGCAGGTTTATAAAAATAGCTGCGATACTGCTGCCTCAGGTCAGACTTTAGGTAAAACGCTTTACGAGACTGATATACATCATCCGAGATTTCATTTTTACGCCTTTTGTCCAACCAATAAACGATAGGCGAAACAGGTGGCCCATCCCAGCTGTTCAGTCGGCTATCAAACTGGCCAGCAGCAAACAGCATTTCCTCTAGGTCAATATAATCCTTATTGCCCACTATAGCTAATCGAGAAAGATCAGGCTTTTCCTTAACACTTGTGTTGAAATTTAGATCAAGGCGTGTCTTTCCATCCATTTTTGACCTTTTTGTAGTCAGGACAATCACCCCATTTCCACCCCGGGCACCATAGATCGATGTCGCCTCGGCATCTTTCAGGACTGTAACGGATTCAATATCGTTCGGATTGATATTATTGATATCCCCTTCATAGACAAATTCATCCAATACGATTAAGGGATCAAGTGGACCGTTTATGGTACCATATCCACGTACGGTGATTCCCAGTTTATTCTGCGGATTGAGATTGGTTTTTCCTTTCTGAAAAACAAGCCCATTTGTTACCCCTTCTAAGCGATCCAGGATATTCATTCCAACCTGCTTTTCCAGCAGATCTTTTTTAAGTACAGTTACAGAGCCATTGATCTGGTTGACCTTCAGTTTCTGATAGCCTGTACTGATCTCAACTTCCGCCAATTGATTTGTTAGCTCTTTTAGCACCACAACGAGGTTATCATCGTTTCCGCGAGCTATTATAGTTTCCGGCTGGTATCCGATCAGGGAAAAGCGTATCGAATCATTTAGTCCGGCCTTTACAGTAAATTTCCCGGCATTGTCCGAGCGCACAGAGCTACTTTTTGAAACCACATTTACATTTGCGAGCGGTGTGCCACTGGAATTCAGAATCTTACCTTTCCATAATCTTTCGCGAGTCTGGCCTGCGGCAAAATGAAGGAGGATAAGAATATAACAAAAAACTTTTAGCATATATTTCATTTTCCACTCCTTTCTTTTAATGCTTTTTCGCTGTTTTTATAAAAAGAGAGATCCAATATTTCTATCATCGCGTTAAATTCGCGAATAGAACCTAAAGACAAGACCCTGCCCTTTGGAGAAATAAGGACATAATGGGGAATGCTTCGATGTTGAAAATATTGATTCAAAATAGTGTCTTGATAAATCTGAGGCATATCCATTGCGTAGGGAAAACGATTATGATAGCGTTCAAAGAAAGATGCAATACTTTCTTTGGTATCCCTATTGCCTTTTTGATTAACTAGGACAATGGCTATATTGTCTTTCAAGGCTCGATGCAAGCTGTCAATTTTTGGGAATCCCTTAACACAGACTGTACACCAGGTCGCCCAAAAATCAAGTAGGATAAATTTCCCTTTTGATTGATGAAAGTTAAATTCAGCAGTATTACCATCTTTAAGTCCGAGATACGAAGTAGACCAAAATTTTTCCGGTAACCTATCACCAACCTGGAGCCCTTTTATTTTATCCAGCCCATCAGCCCCGCTGTTCTTGCGGGGCGTCTGAGCTGATAAACTAAACATAGAAACCATAAGAGCTAATACCATAAGAGCTCTGATGCTCTTCAATACCTTAAAAGAAAAATTAGATGATTGAAAAACTATCCTTAAGCATACGCAAGACAAAACCATGCGATACGCACGCTTATAATATGCAACGAATAAAAAGCATTTTAAAGCCCGCTGAACAACTAAACCTATTGAGACGGGCAAATAGTTAACTTGAAACACAAAAGCCTTACAGATCGACTTAAAGAACCTTAAAACAGATCGTTCCACTTGCACTCCATCATTCAACTCAGCATCTCCCACCTGCTGAAAAGGTTGCTTTTGTTGTGTGGGGCTTGTGCAATCGTTTAGTTGTCCTTGTGTATAACAAGGGCTTAGCAAGGGTGAACCTAGGGTCGCGCTATAGTCAAGCTTGTGTGTTTCTTGTGCCAAGCTATAGTCGACCATCTTTTGAGCAATTCCTGCAGAATTTTTACATTTCATCGGGTCGGCATCGGGTCGGCATCGGGTTTTGATCGGTGCAACCCGATGAGATCCCGATGAAAACTCAAGACAGACTGCATGAAAGGCAGAAGCCGGGGCGAAGTTGGTCAGGTAACAGTCCGAAAAAAACAGCCTTAACATCCGCTTGATCTGCACACGCTTTGTGCTTAGGTACTGCTTCACACGTACTTGAAATATATAGGCTATATATAGCCTTACAAAGGCTAGTAATTTTAGGGTATTCATAATTTTTTAGTTAGTGGTTATTCCGATAACCTACCGAAAAACTCAGCGACCTTTCTGCTCAATTCCATCTCTTTTCCGATGCGCTCTTTAGCTTCTGCTGACAGCTGCATGTTACTGAGATCTATATGGCGATAATTAGCGACACAGTATGCCATCAATACGCGATACAATGCTGTAGCAAATTCCTGCATTTCCTCGTCTTTTAGGCTCTTATTTTTTCCTGCGCCGCAATCGATATAACTACTCAACAATTGCAATATATTTGCAGATACTGTTTCTAGCTCATATTCATTCCAGAATGCTTCAGTATCCTTAATAGGCTCATAGTCGTCCTTATGGACATCGAAAATTATCAAGTCAAAAGCAAGTTGTAGTGCTAAAATCCTGTTCATTTTTCAGTAAATCTTTGTAACCGAAAGTACACAGCACCCCCACTCCGATCGAAATCAGCTTTTTGTTGGGAGACTGATGTTACTCAGTTCACATTTGTAATAATTAATTCATTCAGAGAGCTAGAACGCGTTGGAATGAGGGGTCACAAGGTGTATAATATTGGCGTTACGCGCTCCATAGCAAGAGAAGCCAAATCTTATTTGGCCAAACCAGCCGAGCTACTCGGGGGCAGTGATGATGTTCTTTGATTGTTGTTTTTTGTTCATAACTCGTTTTATTGGTAACGAGTCTTGCAGAGAAGCAGTTCTAAAAAGAGGGGGCTGCACCCCGTACTCCAAAAGATTCTCAGGCCTAAAGTCGCAACGGGTAAACAGCAGCCCCACACTTCAATGAATTAATGCAAAAATAGCATTTTTCATTGAAAGCGTGAGATATTTCTGCTGCCTTGCCACTGGGCCTGAGAATGGAGTGCAAGACTTATAAATATCTATATCTTTAAAAATTTATATCATAGCTTGTTCATAAGGCAAATATAAAAAACAAATCTTTAGTAAACAAATTTGTTGACCATTTTTTTTTCAATATAACGATTTTAACAAGATGGATCAAAATCAAAAGGCTTTTCGTATCAAACTTGGCCGCCGTATCGAACAAATTAGAACAGAGAAGAAAATAGAGCAAGGAGAATTGGCATCAATGATTAATAAGGATAAACAATTTATCAATCGTTATGAACGTCAAGGTGCAAATCCTACAGCTTTTATTTTAATTCAGATTGCAGATGCATTAGGAACAACAGCGAATGATCTTCTTGATTTCACTCACGACAAATAACATCTATTATTTTCAAATACAATGACTATAATCTTTTCTTTTGGACGATATGCCATTGGTTCCGTATATACTAAAAACAGGTTATTGCGAACTAAATTTCTCAACGAATTTAGGGTAAAAAAAGAAATATAGGAATAGATCAAAAAAATTACGGATGGTCTATAAATCCGAATACTGAAGTTGCTACGAACTATGTCGAAAAACAAATTTAATTTACTTTTTTTTGCTGTTGTATAAGCTCCTACTTAGAAAAGAGTAATATTCGCAGACTACAGCACATTTCTTTGTGCCGAAACACCAGCCTCTGATATATATCCGTCAACATATGTAGTGTTAGCCTTACAGATTGCGAAGGCTTGACTGATCAGTTTGTTGGCTACGGCAATCAATGCAACTTTAGATGGCTTACCCTTCGCTTTTAGACGCTCATACATCTCTTTGCATCCCATATTATGTTTAATGGCTGACCAGGACGCGACATATAAAATAGCGCGGAGATCTGAGTTTCCATTCTTGTTGATGGTGCCCTTTACGTTTAGCGAAGAACCTGATTGCTGATGAGTTGGGCATATCCCAATATATCTCGATAGTTGTTTTGCATTCTCAAATTGTTCAAAGGCACCTGTTGATACAATTAATGAGGTTGCTAAGGTTATACCAATTCCTTTTATTGATGTCAATGCCCTGATTTGTTTACTGAACACTTCTTTAGTAATTTGGCCCATGTCACTTTCAATCGATGTAATCTGTTTTTCTAGGAATTTTGCCGTGGCATTTAACGTCTTCAAACAGCTTTTATCCACTTGCGGTAATACAAGAAACGATTCTTTCAAATTATTTAATGATATAAGCTGCTTTTTTAACTGTCTTACTATTACCTTTTTTTGTTTTAAAAGAATAATGGTTCCAGTTGGCATCTTAAAAAGAGGAGGTTGCATTTTCTCACCGTAAATGGCTATCAATTTTGCATCTACGTGATCGGTTTTGATTACTGTCAACATCATTTTGCCAAAATGCTTAATCTGTTTAGGATTAATCAAACTCACTCGAATCTTCTGATCAGCTAACATGTAGAGTAACAGCGTACCATAGTTGCCTGTAGCTTCTAAAATGCAGTGATAATCTCTGTTCACAATAGAGTCAATGAATTTTTTGACTCCTTTTGCATCATTTGAATAAGTTCTCGTTTGGTAGCTGCCGGATTCTTGTGGGTAGGCAGCTACAAACGTTTCTTTTGCAATGTCAATACCAATAAACTTCATAACTATAGTTTTAAATAAAATGAACATCTCAACAACTATCGTCGCAAACACAGGCTTAATGCCTAACGAACTATTCAGTTTTAGGATGTAAAAACGCATGGGGGCGAAACGTAGCAAACGGTTTTTCTACCAACATTTGATCAGCCTTAATCCACGCGTAGTGTTATTATATAAACGTACGACATTTGATTGGACATTAAATTAAGAGAATTATTATAACTTAACAGACTTATGTCAAGAGAAAGAAAAGTTTATACCAAAGAGTTCAAACTGATGATTGTTGAACTGAGCAACACGCGTAGTGACCTTAGCGCACTGGCTAGGAAATTAAACGTTATCCCGGCATTATTGTATAGGTAGCGAAAGGAACATTTTGTAAAACAAGGGTGTAGTTTCCCTGAGAATGGAAAAGTTATCCTGAGTGAGGGTAGCCAAACTGATGAGAAAGGCAAGGTTAAGAAGTATTGTCAAGAAAAAATTTAAGATGACCACAGATTTTACACATAAATTTTCGGTACCGCAGAATATATTGGACCGTGATTTTAAACCGGGAACACTTGGTGCACTATGGGTATCAGACATCACCTATATCAAAATGCAGCAGGGGATGGTTGTATCTGACAACTGTAATCGATCTAGGAGATCGAAAAGTAATAGGAATGGTTTTAAGTGAGACTATGAATGCGGTAGATAAGATGATTCCTGCTTTTAACATGGCACAAAAAGCAAGGCCAACTACCCAGAAGCTAATATCCATTCTGACCGTGGCATACAGTATGCCTCTCATTAGTTCAGCTGTATGATAGAAAAAAATCCATTCATCATAAGAAGCATGAGTAGAAAGCGTAGATATCTGACGAATTATTTGGCAATACTCTTCAATAACAGGATTGCCGAATTAATGAAGCTTAAATAAAATACAGGAGTAATATTATATACAAGAAACAATACTCCTGTATAATAAGGTAATAAAAGTTAACCCAATTAGAAATCAAGAATGTCATTTAAATTATATACCGTTCCATCATTTAAAGTCATTGTTCCTATAATTTGAACTTTATCAATTGAAATTTTTGAATAGGTAGCATTAAACGCCGCAGGAGATTTAGGAGCATCTTTTGGTATATTAACACCATATATTGAGAATATTTTATCTGAATATTCGTATATCGCAAGATAATAGTTTATTCCTCCTTTATTTAGGTAGCCTGCAACGGGAGTTGGCTTTTTAGCAATTTCTGTTCCCGGTAAGGGTGTTTTTAAATCAATAATCGATACCCCGAGCGGAGCAGCGTGATCAATCACAAACTGTCCTGTATGTACTATTAATCCATCTGCATCTCCTGTAGTAGCTCTCACTAAGTACTCATTTACAGCAGGCATATATCCCTTTGCTATTGTATCGAGATATTGTTTTGTCCTCATTTTATAAACTAAGCCACCTATTGCAGTTCCTAATACAATGGTAAATCTATTGTCAACTAAATTAAAAGATAGTAGATTATTCTCGCTAGTGGGAGCATCGAAATCTGGGGTAAAGCGCGAATAATTCTGAAAACTAAATTTATCTGTAGGATAAGTAAATCGATTAAATTTCAAACCTCCTGCAAAAGGGGTCCAATAATAGTTATCTTTATAATATACATATGCTCCCGCCAAAGTTCCAGCCTGCATTCCAGGTAGGTAGGCCTTTTTTTCATTTGATCGATCTTCCTGATTAATTGATTTGTCATTTTTACAACCATAAAGTAGAAAAAAGGAGGAAAATAAAATTAAAAAACGTCTCATGTTAAAATTGCTTAAAAATTATTAATACATAAATCTATATTGTAATTATATTATTGCTTATTTCGGAATCCCTTAGTTTAATATTTGAATTAATTTGTAATCCACGTAGTCACGATCCACAACTATCCACTTTCTTTGGAAAAACTGTAGCTCCCACACAAGGCTCTCATGCACTTTTCAGTTGGCAATCTGCATAAAAACAGCCATTCAGTGTTACTGCACCTCTGGTACTTTTTTTTCATCGTTTAGTACGGAAGCGCATTTTTTAACCACTACCTTATATTTCAAAATATTAATCAAACAAATAATAATGAATGGCCAATTCAGATTTTTTATTGAATGAGTTGAAAGTTTAATATTCTATTATTTTTAAAGGTTTAATACCACATCTGTCCTAAATAAATTTTTGGACAGATGTGATATTAGAAAAATATTTTTAATCATAATTTAAGGTTTATTATTCATACAGTAAAAGTAACTAATTTTAACATATATATATTATCAAATTAAATACACAAAAGTGTAGTAATCAAACTATATATTTACGATTTACGTTAAAAATATTGTTATTTCAAAATATTTAGTCAATATTGGACTCTCTAAAAAACAGTCCCATCTTGTATAATAACTGACTTCTTAAATTTATCTAATTGAAGTTGTTTACAATATATAAAAAAGCGGCAATTTCTTTCGAAATTGCCGCTCCCATAAGCATATAATCTAGAAGAAGATTACTTAACGTCCCACCAAACCGGTACTGTAATTGCTTTTGTACCTGGATAGTTTAAGTTAGTTGTCAACTCAGTATTTGGATATAACAAACGTTGTGGCATTTCACCATTAGCCAAGATTGATGCTTTTGATTGAATCAAGAATGTAGGATAACCTGTTCTTCTATATTCGGTCCATGCTTCAAAATTTTGAAAACCATTCATTGCATAGTATTTCTGCGTAATGATTGCTTCTAATTGTTTTGAAGCATCAGTTGGAAATTTACCAGCAGCAGTTAAATAATCAGCTAATCCTTCTGCACCTAAATAGTCAAATGAAGCTGTAACACCTTCATTGTACAACGTTGTAACTGTTCCTGTTCCCCATCCTTTCAAAGCAGCTTCAGCTTGCAAGAATTTGCTTTCGGCAATAGAGAACAATTTTACAGGAGCGATTGCAGAAGCTGTATTTTTCGCATTTGCACCAGTCGCTGGAGAAGGAGCAGAAACTTTCTTCGTATTTTGTCCTCTAAAGTCGCCTTGTATTAGGTACGCTACTGTATCCTGTAAGGTAACGTTGTCAGCTTTGAACAATCTGTTGTACAATGCAAATGATCTTTTATCCTTATTTGCTTCAAATGCTTTAACAGCAGTTCCGCTTGCAACCACGTTCTGAACATAATCTAAACCTACCATTTCTGTATAGAACGGATTCTGGTTACCCCCTGTTGTCGTAAAAGTGATGGAAACGTCTTTATTTAAGAATGTTGGATTTGCAGCATACAATGCTTTGATACCTGCCTGCGCAGTCGCTGCATCCACATTTGAAATACGTAAATAAGCCTTCAATTTCAAGGTATTCGCGAATGCAATCCAAGAAGCCTTATCACCACCAAACAGCATATCTTGTTCACCTGGTGTAGTACCGAGATCGCCTTTCAACAACTCCACGCCTTTATCAATACTCTCGAAAATACTGTTGTATACTTCTTTCTGTGTTTGATATTTTGGATTTAAGTTAGTCGCTCCTTGCAAAGCTTCATCCAACGGAATATCTCCAAAAGCATCAGTTGCTATTTGCAATGTATATGCTTTCAACAAATACGCCATACCAATTGTATAGTTGTTGGCACCTCTCTCTGAATTGATGATTATTTCAGCATTATTTAAAGCACTTCTATAGATTGTTGACCAAATACGATCCGAAGCCGTATTTTTAAGATTATACTGATCAATAGTTTGATACTGTGATGATGAAGGAGCCTGTGTCCAATATTGCGCCCATAAACCACCATACACTTGAAGTTGATTACCAACAATCTGACTTAAAGAAGCTTCAACTGTAGGCAGTAACAGGTTTGGTTCAACTTTTTCTGGATTATTTGGATTGTCGTTAACATCCAAATATTTATTACAACTTGTAAATGCTACGGATCCAACCAATGCAGCAAAAACAAACTTTTTTATATTCTTGTTCATTTTAATATTCTTTATAGTTTAGAAGGATACCTTCACATTAAAACCATAGTTACGTAAAGACGGTTGAGCGGTATAGTCAAAACCTTGTGCATTTCCAGCACCAGCGGAGTTTACTTCTGGATCTGCATATTTATTTTCGCTTGGAGTCCAGATAAACAGATTATTACCGAATACACCGACAGTTACATCACCAAAAGGCGTATTTTTTAGCATATCTTTTTTGAATTTGTAAGAGATAGCTAAATTGCGTAACTTCACGTAAGAAGCATCTACCACATTCATGCCTTGTTCCAAATATGGATAGTAATCCACTTTGGCATAAGTAGCTGTTGTATTTACAACAGAATTACCATTAGCATCCAAATAAACAGAGTTAGGGAAGATTTGACCAAAACGTTCACCTCCTGTTTCAGCAGATGTACCTGTGAATGCCATAATATCTTTAGTACGTGAATAGAATACACCGCCGTGTTTCATATCAAACAGCGCGGTCAATGACCAGCTTTTGTAGTTGACAGTCGTTCCTAACGATGCTTGGAATTTAGGATTGTAACTTCCTAAGTATTGTGCTTCCGAAGTCGGTACAGGTAAACCTGTTTTTTGGTTTACAATCGTTCTACCTTCAGCATCAGTTGCATTGGTTACTGCATAAAATTCTCCGTAAGGGCGGCCCTTTGCCGCAACGATAGACATACCCGAAAAACCACCTAGAGAAACTTGATCAATTCCATCCATCAATTCAACAACTTTATTGTTGTTTTTAGTGAAAGTACCCATCAATTCCCAGCTAAAGTTTTCAGTTTTCACTGGCGTTCCACGCAATGCGAGTTCTATACCTGAGTTTTTAATTTTACCGGCATTAACAACATTGAATCCGTAACCTGTAGAATTCGCAATAGGAATTGCTAAGATTTGATTTTTTGAGTTATTGTTGTAATAGCTAAAATCAACAGTCAATCGATTTCTAAAGAAACCTAATTCAGCACCTACTTCAGCTGATGTGGTAATTTCTGGTTTCAACTCTGCATTTCCTAAAGTGGATCCCGACATGAATGCGGAAACATTACCAAATGGGAAGGTTGTCGTTCCGAATCCACCATTGATTTCACCCCTAGAGAATGTTGTCAACAATTGATATGGGTCAGTATCCGAACCCACTTTTGCGTAATTGGCACGCAATTTACCATAAGAGAGAATGTTCTTAACTTCTGGGCTCAACAACTCAGAAAACACAAATGATCCACTTACACTTGGATAAAAGAATGAATTGTTTTTCTTAGGCAAGGTAGATGACCAGTCATTACGTGCTGTAGCTTGTAAGTACAAGAAGTTTTTATATGACAAGTTCAAGTCTGCATAAACACCAACCAAACGACGTTTTGACCATGAATCTTCGATCAAGTTCAATGGACCATTGGAGTTAGCTAAGTTGTAATAGCCAGGTTGTACCAAACCTCCGCTTTCGTTGGTTGCTGTACTTAGATTAGAAACATTACGTTGACGAATGTTGTTACCCAACATTAATGATCCTTTAAAATCTTGATTAAATTCATGCGTAGCAGTCACCATGAAATCATGAATAACCTCTGTTACATTATATTGATCGATACGATACTCTCCATTGTTAATAAGATCATTAGCGCTCGAATAATTCCCAGACGTCTTATCGATTGGTGTAAAACTATATTTTGGAGATTCTGAACGTCTGCGGTCTGTATAATGATCTACCCCTACACGTTCTTTGAAATCCAACCACTCAAATGGCTTATAACCCACGTTAAAATTACCCATAATGCGATTTACATTATTGTAGTTGTTATAATTTGCCAATGTCCAATATGGATTCTTTGAATATGCCCCATAATAACCATACTCATTACTATGGTTTAGACCATTTGCGTCTACATAACCATACCCATTATATGGATTATTTAAATCTTTCAGATCAGCGACAGGAATATCACGGGGAGTTTGTAACAAGTTATTGTATACAGACGAATTTCCTTGTCCTCCACCTACGTTGTTCGAGTTAATCTGACTATAGTTAGCTGAAATTCCTGCATAAAATTTATTAGAGAATTCAGTTTGACCATTGAATCGAACACCATATTTATTGTAGTTATCTTTGCTCCCAGGATAAACTCCGTTTGAGTTCAGGGAATTCAGACCTAAATAGAAGGAAGACTTTTCACTACCACCAGAGAAACCTAAATTATTATCTGTCGCAAATCCAGTATTAAAGAAATCTTTTACATTGTTTTTTACGGCCGAGTATGGTTTTGTCTGTCTTACACCATTTATAGCTTGACCCCATTCTTGTGTTTTTCCTGTAAAAGGTGCTCCCCATGACCAATTTTCCTTTGGATCATTGACAAAAACTAGATTTCCATCATCGTCATAGTCAGGATAACCTTGACCATATTCATTTTGAAACTCAGGCAATTTCAAAATGGAAGAAAAAGTATTTGTTGTATTAAAGGTAATATCTGTTTTACCACCGCCTTTTTTACCTGTCTTTGTTGTAATGATCAAGGCTCCATTAGATGCCCGTGATCCATACAATGCAGCAGCAGCAGGGCCTTTCAATACGGTCATCGAAGCGATATCGTCGGGGTTGATATCGTTACCGCGGTTACCAAAATCAACGCTAGATAACGATGAGCCACCACCAATCACGCTGGAATTGTCAATAGGAACACCGTCAACAACAATTAATGCCTGGTTATTTCCTGAAATTGAAGAACCACCACGTAATACTACACGGGATGAGCTACCCGGTGAATTAGATGTTGATGTAATATTCACACCAGCCACCTTACCAGCTAATGCATTGATAGCACTCGAGTTTTGACCTGATCGTAATTCTTCATTACTCAATGTCGGTGCAGAGTAACCCAACGTTCTTTTTTCACGTTTGATTGCATTTGCTGTAACAACAACTTCTTCCAAAGCATTGTCATGATTTACTAAAGAGACATTGAATACAGTACTGTTGTTATTAACAATAATAGTTTTATCATCAAAACCAACGGAACGGAATACCACAACTTTGCCTGCAGGCACATTCAATGAATAATTACCATCAGTATCAGTCTGCGTTGCCTGATTAGTTCCTTGTACAACTACTGTCACCCCTGGTATTGCTTTACCGTCAGCAGATGTAACACGACCACTAATCTTCTTTTCTTGAGCGAATGCAACCGAAGTCAGAATCATACCGCCAACAAGAAAACTTAGTAATGTTTGTTTCATGTTTTAGTTAGTTAATTTTATTATTTTTTCTAATCCTATATATTGATATAAATTATATCCGTTATCATAACCGTCTAAACATAAATTGCCTAGACAATAAACAGCAAAAACATAACATGCTATTGCAGTTTATTCAGTAACAGTTGAAAATATTTTTGGAAAAGCGGGCCCCAGGTAGATGCAGGGTCAGTCCTTAGATAAATATCCAGCTGTAAAATTTGCTCTTTTCAGCATTTACAGTAAATAATAGTTAGTGCGATTTTTATTAGCGGCGTCAAATATAGAAAGCCAAAGTTGCTTTTACAAGTTTTTTAACATAATCTCCAGAAAACAGGAAATACCGCAATAATAAGTTCACAATTTTACAAATTGTTACAAAAGAATCATTTTAGAATAAAAATTCTTCAAACAATTTTCAAACAGAATTTTATACGGAATCAGCCATAATTAACAAAACATTAACAATGTTATAAGAAAACGTTAACATGTTAATCTCCTATTTTTCTGTATTAAAATCGCATGTAATTTATAATAATTCTAAACATTTTAAAATCGAGTTATAACAAAAAAAGACGCTCTACCTTCTCAGGCTGAGCGTCTTTCATATTGAGATTAAATAAGTCTAAAGACGACTTATTTATTGATATTTAATCGATATACTCAAATTTGGTGTACGGCACCAAAACTGCAGGAATTCTAATTCCTTTTTCCGTTTGATTATTCTCCAATAGCGCTGCGACAATACGTGGTAAAGCCAATGCCGAACCGTTCAAGGTATGTGCCAGTTGCATCTTGCCATCAGCATTTTTAAAACGGACTTTCAAACGATTCGCTTGATAAGTTTCAAAATTGGAAACGGAAGATACCTCTAACCAACGTTTCTGAGCAGAACTATACACTTCCATGTCATAGGTCAATGCAGAAGTAAAACTCATATCTCCACCGCAAAGGCGCAATACACGATAAGGAAGCTCTAATTTCTGCAAAAGACGCTGTACGTATAAACTCATTTCTTCCAGCACTTCATAAGACTTTTCAGGATGTACAAGCTGTACCGTCTCCACTTTGTCAAATTGGTGCAACCTGTTTAATCCACGTACATGTGCACCATAAGAACCTGCTTCACGACGGAAACATGGTGTATAAGCACAATGTTTGATCGGAAACTGTGCTTCTTTCACAATCTCGTCTCTATAAATGTTGGTGACCGGAACTTCAGCTGTAGGGATCAAATACAGATTGTCGTTACCCACATAGTACATCTGTCCTTCTTTATCCGGTAATTGTCCCGTAGCAAATGCAGAATCTTCATTGACCAAAATGGGCACCTGTACTTCCTCATAACCTTCTTCTGCTGCCTGATCCAAAAAGAAATTGATCAATGCGCGTTGCAATTTAGCGCCTTTACCTTTATAGATAGGAAACCCTGCACCGGCAACTTTTACGCCAAGTTCTAAATCAACAATATCATATTTGTTCAACAATTCCCAATGCGGCAATGCATCCTCCGACAAAGCCGGGATTTCGCCATGGCTCAAAACAACTTCGTTGTCCTCAGCGCTTACACCTGCTGGAACGGATTGATGCGGTAAATTAGGTAATTGTACGATCTTCTCATTCAATGCTGCTTCAATTGTACCCAATTGATCCAAAAGTTGCTTCACTTGCTCCTTATATCCCGAAGATTTGGATTTAACGGTTTCAGCTTCTTCTTTTTTACCTTGGCGCATCAGATCTCCAATCTGTTTTGCTGCCGCATTAGCCTCTGCCGAAAGTGCGTCTGATTCCGATTGGATCTTACGACGCTCTTCATCTAAACTGATGATTTCGTCGACCAATCCAATTTCCTTGAAATGCTTGACAGCCAATCTTTCGATTACCGTATCCCTGTTCTCACGGATATAATTCAATTGCAACATAATATAAATGTGTTATTTAAAATAGTGAACAAACTTAGATAAATTTGCCTTTATTTACAAGCAATTTTATTCCTAAACCACCATCCAAAAGGCTTTTTGACTACTTTACGGCGCTCTATTTTCATTACACCGCACCGGCTAACATCCATCAGCCCATGGAAGACCAATCTTCCATGGAACCGATATTTACACCCCATAATTCATAGAAAGAGCGTATCCATTAGACGCCTAATCGATACGCTCTATAATTCGATCTATATTCAAAGCCCTGTGCTGAGATTCAACCTGATGAACTCATGTGATGCGCATTTGCTAAGCAATGCTTACCTCATCGCATAAATACACATCCTGAATGGCATGTAATAATGCGACACCTTCATTCATTGGCTTTTGGAAAGCCTTACGACCAGATATCAACCCTGTGCCACCTGCACGCTTGTTGATAACCGCAGTTTTTACAGCTTCCTGGATATCATTCTGTCCCGAAGCTCCGCCAGAATTGATCAAGCCAGCCCGACCGGCAAAGCAATTAAGCACTTGATAGCGGCATAAATCAATAGGATGATCGGAAGAAAGTTGCGTATACATACGTTCATCCAACTTTCCATAACTACTTTTACCCATATTCAATGCTTTAAAGCCACCGTTTAATTCGGGTAGTTTTTGCTTAATAATATCCGCTTTGATCGTTACGCCCAAATGATTGGCCTGTCCGGTAAGATCCGCTGCTAAATGATAATCTTTATCACCTACTTTAAAGGCCGAGTTGCGCAGATAACACCATAATACCGTCGCCATCCCCAAAGAATGTGCTTCTTCAAATGCTTTTGCCACTTCGATAATCTGACGGTCTGATTCCTCAGATCCAAAATAGATGGTCGCCCCTACCGCAACTGCCCCCATATTCCAGGCTTCGCGAATTGTTCCGTACAAGATTTGGTCGGCTCGATTGGGATAGGTCAATAGTTCATTATGATTGATTTTAACCAGAAACGGAATCTTGTGTGCATACTTTCGGGCAACGGCTCCTAAAACACCAAAGGTAGATGCCACGGCATTGCAGTTTCCTTCCAAAGCTAGCTTGACAATATTTTCCGGATCAAAATACTGAGGATTTGGCGCAAAAGAAGCTCCTGCACTGTGTTCGATTCCCTGATCTACGGGCAATATCGAAAGATACCCGGTATTGGCTAACCGACCCGTTCCAAAAAGTTGCCCCAAACTCCGCAAGACCTGTGGGCTACGGTCACTCGAACTATATACTTGGTCAATAAATGCTGCTTGTGGAAGATGAAGCATTGTTTTGGAAACTGCGGGTTGATCAAATTCTAACAAATAACTCGCTTCTGCGCCTAGATGTGCCTGTATTTTTTCAATGTATTGCATAATTTATTTAAAATAAAGTGATGGAGTTTACCATTATCTTTAAAATAAAACTCCAAAAAGCACAGAATGTTTTAGCGCATATTATATAGTAAAAAAAACTTAACTTTGACCATGTTATATTTAGTTCCAACACCTATTGGCAATCTGGAGGACATGACGTTCCGTGCGATCAATGTCCTGAAAGAAGTGGACCTCATCTTAGCAGAGGATACAAGGACCAGCGCTCCGCTTTTGAAGCATTTTGGAATCGACAAAAAAGTATTTGCGCATCATCAGCACAATGAACATAAAGCGGTAGCTGAAATCATTAAATTCTTGAAAGAAGGGCAAAACATTGCATTGATTTCAGACGCAGGGACGCCGGCGATCTCAGATCCTGGATTTTTGCTGGTGCGTGAAGCCATCAAAGAAGGGCTTGAAGTGCAGTGCTTACCAGGCGCAACAGCTTTCGTGCCAGCGCTTGTCAATTCTGGTCTTCCCAACGACCGTTTTTGCTTTGAAGGTTTCCTACCCGTAAAAAAAGGAAGACAAACACGCTTAAAAACTTTAGCAGAAGAAAAACGAACAATGATCTTTTACGAGTCACCGCATCGTATTCTCAAAACCATCGAAGAATTTATCACAGTTTTTGGAGCTGAAAGACAAGCCTCGATATCACGGGAATTGAGCAAACTCTATGAAGAAAATGTTCGCGGAACATTAACTGATTTAAAATTACACTTTGAAAACAATCCGATTAAAGGAGAATTTGTATTTTGTGTAGCAGGATTGGAATAAATTTTGACAATCTTTAGGTATTAAAAAGTATTTGACATGAACATGGAACAATTTGCACAGGATGGGCAGGACATAAAAATCATTGAAAAATTGGTGACTAAAGTCCAAGATATGCTTACTCCAGGAGAAAAAATAGATTATATCGCAGTTCAAAAGAAACCTGCTGTGACCATTTTACCGGATAGTATCACGATTAGTAATAAACGCATTTTTATGTGCGAATTTACCAAACTGGGCTTGGCCACTGATTTTGAAATCTTCGGCTGGCAAGACATCAAGGATATTGCTTTTAAGGAAGAAATATTTGGTTCAAAAGTGACTGTTATCCCTTTTACAGGAGAAAATCTGAGCATAGATTATATCCCGAAAGTTCAGGCGAGAAAGCTTTATCAATATATTAAAGCTGCACTTGAAAATTATAAAAAAGCCGAACTGGCCGCCGAAAAAGAAAAAATAGTCATTGCTCCAACAGTTGCAAAGGAAGTGATCATCGAGCGACAAGAAAATAATGCAGCGGTTCAGCCAGCAGTTACAGCGCCTGCTCCATCGGCACCACAGTCCTATGTATCTGGCCAGCCAACTCCAGCGGCGCCAATTCAGGCACAGCAACCGACCGGATCAACCCCTGCTGTTCCTCCGGTTTCGGCAGCCCCTATCGTCCCTCCCGCTCCCGCCAAAGAAGAGGAAGATGATGAAATTACCTTAAAGCTCAAAAAATTAAAAACACTCTTCGACAAACAATTGATTACCCAAGAGGAATACGAGAGTAAAAAGAGAGAAGTTTTATCCAGTTTATAATCATAAATGGGAGAAAATATATAGTGAAAAATAACTATCTACTGGCACTTTTAAGTGCCTTTTTATTGTGGTTGGGCTGGCCTCCAATCCCCTATTCCAGTCCATTGTTATTTATTGGGTTTGTTCCACTACTCATTGCAGTGGAAAATATTATCCGGAGTGAAACATTCAAAAAGAAAGGCCTCAACATATTTCTTACTGCAGGACTCACCGCAGTTGTCTGGAATACGGCCTCTATTTATTGGGTATACAACTCCATTTCGGCAGTTATGCCGCCTTTTGCAGCTGTTATCATCAGTCTGATCCCTTTTTGCCTTGGCGCCGCTTTAATGGCGCTAGCTTTCAGGCTTTATGGGCAATTACGACGTAAAACGAACATCCTGTTATCCCTTTTCGGATTAATGGGATTCTGGATAAGCTATGAATTTCTACACGAATCCTGGGATTTAGCCTTCCCCTGGATGACTTTGGGTAATGGTTTCGCCAATTTCCATCAATTGATCCAATGGTATGACATCACAGGGGTTTATGGCGGAACAATATGGATCTGGCTGGTCAATATCTTAGTATTTACACTCTACCTCAATCGAAAAGGACTTTATCCGATCAAACATAAGATTGTCCCGATTGCTTCTTTGGCTGCAGTCTTATTAATTCCCAGTACCTACTCGCTGATACGTTACTTCAACTACGAAGAACATCAGAATCCGGCACAGATTGTCGTCGTACAGCCTAATATTGACCCTTATATTAAATTCAATTTAAGTCCTGAAGAACAATTAAATACCTTATTCTCTTTATCAAATTCGGTCGCCAAACCCAATACAGAGTTTTTTATCTGGCCTGAAACGGCACTTTCACAGAACGGCGATTTTGATGAGGAAAACTTTAGGGAAACGTATTCTTACCAGCGCATTTTAAAATTTTTAGATCAATATAAAAATGGCAATGTACTTTCAGGTATTGAAAGTTATCAGCTGTACAACTATGCAAAAACACCTACTGCGCGTGAAATAGCTCCTAATGTATATCAGGATAATTTCAATGCCGCAACATTGATCGATTATTCCTCCAAACTTCAGTTTTACCATAAGTCCAAACTCGTTCCGGGCGTAGAGCAAATGCCTTTTGGAGCAGCGATGAACTTCCTGAAACCTCTATTTAAAGCATTCGGTGGTACGACGGGTGGCTACGGAAAACAGGCTGAACCTTCGGTATTCTATGCCCAAAGCGGTATTGGTGCCGCACCCGTAATCTGTTATGAATCCATTTGGGGCAATTATGTTTCCCAATATGTCAAAAAAGGCGCTCAGTTTATTGCCATTATCACCAACGATGGCTGGTGGGGCAATACTTCGGGTAAAGACCAGCATTTACAGTATGCCAAACTGCGTGCGATTGAAAACAGGCGCTGGGTTGCTCGATCGGCAAATACAGGGATTTCAGGCTTTATCAATCAACGTGGCGATATTGTACAACAGACTAAATGGTGGCAGCCTGCAGCCCTAAACCAGGAAATTAACTTAAATGAAGAAATTACTTTTTACACCAAAACGGGCGATATTGCGGCCTACTTAGGTTTGGCACTGGCATTGGGAGGAATTGTGATACTGATCGTAGCAGGAAGATTCTTAACCTCCGCAAACACCTAACAGTCAAATCATTGGCTAACCTTTTAAAGAACCCCTCAATTTTTGCTCACTTATAGTTTGCTCGGTGATTAGTGTAAATATAAGGGTTTCAGCACATACAAGAAAACAATCGTTGACAGTTTGATTGGTTTGTGAAAGAAAGGAAAGCCTTGTAATGCCACATCAGCCATTAGATGTAAACAGGCAAAGCGAGAACAGCACAGAGCAAATAGCGGTGGGGGTTCCGCAAGCCACATTTTGCTAATTTAATCTATTTATTTCATACCTTAAATGTATGTCTAGTTTTCGGGGAGCAACCTAATGACTCGGATAATCCGCACGTGAATTTGGATAGAACATTACAGGAGAAAATCATCACTTTTCCTACCGATGCAAAAAAATGTAGCCGGATAACCGACAGAGAAGGTATTGTCGTGCGCCAAAGTTACACACCTACATTAAAAAAGCTGGGGGTTGACCAGCGCTTCCGCAATCATCCCAGAAACAAAAAGAAGGCAATTAAAGCAGATAAAAGGTAAAGACCATTGCCGGTAGGCTAGTTCGGGAATTGGAACGTAAACCGGCAGAGCGAATGTACGCTTCAGAACTGGCTCTCTTCAACCGGGTGCTACAACAAAGCAGATATAGCAAGGAGAAAATCTATTCACTGCACGAGCCTGAAGTACAGTGTATTTCTGAAGGGAAAGAACATAAGAAGTATAAGTTTGGAAATAAGGCTTCGATCATTTATAATATAAGCGGAGTGATCGTCGGATCAATGGGCTTTCGAAATGAATATGACGGACATACCTTAAAATCCGCATTAAACAAGTATAATTCCTTACTGGCAAATTGTAATCTTCCAAAACAGCCACTGGAGACAGAGTGTATCGAGGGAAATCAACCATAGGAACCACCAAAATTTAAATCCCAAAAAGATTCAAGAAAGCGCATCCTAAAAAGGCATCCATAGAACTTGTCATTGGACATCTCAAAGCAGATCATCGCTTGGGTCACAACTTTTACAGGGGCATATTTGGCGATAATATAAATATTATACTAGCTACCCTTGCTTTCAACTTCAAAAGGATGATGAATAATTGGAAAACTTTCTTTTTAATGATCTTTCAAAAAATAGAAACAATATCTGCATAATAAATCAAATCAGAAGCAAAATCTGGCTTTTTAAAGCGCGACTATGTAAATGAGAAAGATTAAAAGCCTGTAATGGAGGATATCAAATCCGGTCTATAAAGCCGTGAATGAAGAAATGGGATATAAAAATCGGCTGTCTTTCGAGGGAAATAAGCAAGTAAATTCTTTGAGTACGAGGAACAGGTTCGAAAGACTACATACACATCAAATCCGATCGAGGAAATGCACCGTCAGATACGAAAAATCATTAAGTCTAAAGGAGCCTTCAACTCCGAACAGGCAATAATGAAATTGATGTATCTGATCATAAAGGATATCGCAAAAAAAATGGACGATGCCAATGTATAACTGGGGTTTGACCATATCCCAACTTTACATTAAATTTGAGACTGTAACATAAACTGTGTCAAAGGAATAATTCAATAAGATTATTTATATTCAATTATTCAAACGACACGGTCATGAAAGAAAAAGACCCAT
>NZ_JBNPWQ010000042.1:0-45850 GCF_050433745.1 Sphingobacterium sp. HSC-15S19 | reverse complement strand
ATCTTCGCAGATTGAAAAATAGGGGTCAATATCGAAATGATGAAAAAAGCTATGCCTGTACCACAGAAATCCAATCCTAAAATTTATTTAGGACAGATGTGTTTAAATATATAATGTCAATTACTAAGTCAGAAAATTTTGCACTAGAATATTATTTGGTTCGCGGGTTTAAAGGAAAATTTTATGTAAAACAAATGATCTATTAGCTTGCTAGTGTTAAATGATTTTGAAAGTTCATTATAAAACTATAAATTAGTTTATGAGCACTTGCAGTTAAAACGTATGTCAAACCAGTGAGTTATTCGGTGAGCAGGGGAAATGTAGGCTTGTAATTTACTGATAAATAGATTGATGTAGGTAGATTTCGATTCCCCTACGGGCTACAAAAGATAAAAACCTGCAAATATTTTGCAGGTTTTTTTGTTTGAACCCAAGCGAGCAGCAAATGATACAGCTTGATCCATAAGATCTCCGAATAGCGGGCTAATTCTCCAGTCAGCCAAAGCAAAATGCTTTTCACATGCCAACCTTTTTTCAAAATAATATCCAAGAAGTGGTGTGTACGCAAGTATGTGGTCATCTTTATTTGCTGTGATACAAATAAGCAGTTTATTGAGATAATTCTATAGTATCAGAATCTTTACAATCCCTAAATTTGAGTAATCAATTATAGAAAGAAAACCTTAGAGAAGCATTTAGTAAGTTAAATCAGAAATCATTCGTCCATTTTCTTCGTGAAGAAAAAATAGTGTAGAGCACGGGGAATGAGAACCGTTAAGGTCGATAGCTATTGTGAGTTTAAAATAGAAAAATAAGTAGAAAAGTAATTTTAAAAACCGGAAGACTTTGAATCGATTGTCAGAAAGTCTTTTTTTAGCTTAAGATAGCTAATACCATTTAGCTTTATATAAAAGTAACCAATTATGTGGAAATTAAAACTAAGCGTTCGCCTAATAATAGGGCGGGCCTCAATCCGTTCGTCTTAAAACTATGCTATAAATATCAGTTATGTTCATCACATTTTAATGGATATAGCCAAAGTCTGTGAATTTGGAATTCATGGGCAGCGATACAAAAAGTATGTTAAAATAAAATTCTAACCAATATTAAACCTTATGAGAACTAGACAAACGGCGGCTAATAGTCGGTCTCTTAATCAGATGATTTGGCCTATTATAGTGCTTATTTTGGGCATCGTAAGCTGTAAGAATGACAATCTTGGCAGCATTGCAGAAGGTGTGCCCTTTGATCCGTCCCAACCTGTGATTGTCTCGGATTTTGCGCCCAAATCTGGAGGTATGGGGCAACGGCTTGTGATTTATGGAAAAAACTTCGGAAACGACCCCAAAAATGTAGCCGTCTTTATCGGCGGAAAAAAAGCAGTAGTCATTAATGCGTTGGGCGAATCGCTTTATTGTATCGTTCCGAAACAGGCGTTTAAAGGGGATATTGAAGTGCGCGTTGGAGGTGAGGAAAAACCTGTTGTCGGTAAGGCGCAAGCACCTTTTGATTATCAGCGCAAACTGGTGGTATCTACGCTCGCCGGTTACAGAAACGCCCGCGGTGATGAGCCTTGGAAAGACGGAAAGTTTAAAGATAATGACCAAAACAAAATGGCCAGTGGTTTTTGGCTTTCTTCTTTTATGAAGTTTGACCCAGTCAATCCAAAACATCTTTGGATGACATTTGATAATAATAACGGTTTATACCTCATCAATTTTGAAGATAGTACCATAACGACGAGGAGATCGGATTTTAATCGTCCACGCAGTATAGATTTTACTTTGGACAAAAATTATATGATTGTCGCTCAGGATAGAGGGGGAGAAAATGACGACTCTAATTTGTTGTTTTCGAGGGCGAGGAATTTCTTGGATAAAGAAGTCTTGACAAGGAGCAAACAATGCAATGGTGCTTCCGTTCATCCGGTAAATGGGGAAATGTACTTTAACAGCTTTGGCAAGGGGGAGTTTTATCGTTTTGACCTGAATCAATATTTCAATGGAGGTTTAGGGCAAAAGGACTATACAAACCCCTTTCTGATTCAGGATCCTGAATGGGAATATAGGATCTTGATCCATCCAACTGGTAATTACGCCTATATTATGATCATTAACCGGGGTTATATTATGCGGGCAGACTACAACTGGGAGAAAAAGACATTTAACCAGCCCTATTTGGTTTGTGGAAAAGTACGCGGCGGCGGGTATAAGGATGGGGTTGGATCGTCTGCTCAGATCGACCAACCTTATCAAGGGGTTTTCGTGAAAAATCAGGATTATTTAGATGCAAATAAGCCCGATCTGTATGACTTCTATTTTACGGACCTTAATAACCATGCGATCCGTAAACTTACACCGGAAGGTGCCGTAACCACTTTTGCCGGTAGAGGGAGTGCAAGCCTGAATAGTAATCCATACGGGTATGTCAATGGAGACTTGCGTGAAGAAGCTCGCTTTGACCGTCCGTCGGGTATCGCTTATAGTGAACAGGAGCATGCCTTTTACATTGGAGATCGGGAAAACAGACGTATCCGGAAAATCGCATTGGAAGAAATGGATGAAAGTAACCAAAATTAACGAGGATAAGATGATAAATAAAATATTACTAACCTGTTTGTTGC
The DNA here is from genome assembly GCF_050433745.1 of Sphingobacterium sp. HSC-15S19. Classification (NCBI taxonomy): domain Bacteria; kingdom Pseudomonadati; phylum Bacteroidota; class Sphingobacteriia; order Sphingobacteriales; family Sphingobacteriaceae; genus Sphingobacterium; species Sphingobacterium sp. HSC-15S19. The sequence goes on along the minus strand of NZ_JBNPWQ010000042.1, from coordinate 43,227 downwards.
TTCTGTGTGTCAGCTTTGGGGTGTCGGCACAAGATATGCTAGAAGTAACAGGTGTTGTTGTTGACGCACAAAAGGCACCAATAGTGGGGGTCAGTGTTTCCGTTAAAGATGCTCCTGGCCTTGGAACAACGACTGATAATAAGGGTAACTATAAGATCAAAGTAGAACGCTACAAAACACTTGTATTCTCTTCAATCGGTTATCAAAAGCAAGAAATACTTGTGAAAGATAATCATGTCATCGATGTGACTCTGAAGGAATCCGAAACTAGCGTGCTTGAGGAAGTGGTGATCACAGGGACGGGTACACAAAAAACGCTGACCTCAACTGCGGCAACCAGCAGTGTGGACCTGACTACGATGAAAGGAAATCCGACTTCAAGTATAAGTAATGCGTTAATCGGGAATGCGCCGGGAGTTCTGGGGATGATGCAGTCCGGGCAGCCCGGCAAAAATATTACCGAGTTTTGGATCCGAGGCATTTCCACCTTTGGCGGCGGGGCTTCTGCACTTGTGTTGGTCGACAATATAGAGCGCGATATTAATGATATTAACATTGAAGATATTGAAACCATTAATATCCTTAAGGATGCCGCAGTAACGGCGATCTATGGTTCAAAAGGAGCAAATGGTGTCATTTTAATCACAACCAAACGCGGTAAAGATGGTAAGATCAGTATTAATTTTAAAGATGAAAATATTTATAATACCCGAACTATTACACCTGAATTTGAAGATGGCGTCACCTATGCCAACCTCTTGAACGAGGCCCGTATAACGCGCAATTTTGAGCCGATTTATCAACCGGAAGAACTGGAAATCTTACGTTTGGGCTTAGACCCCGATCTTTATCCCAATGTCAACTGGAAAGATCTGTTACTTAAAGATGGTGCAATGACGTACCGGGCCAATCTGAATATGACCGGTGGTGGTGCTACCGCCCGGTATTTTTTGTCTGGCAGTTATGTAGACGAAGGCGGTATGTATAAAACGGATGAGACACTGCGCAACGATTACAATACCAATGCAAATTATAAAAGATATAATTACCGTTTGAATACGGATATTAATGTCACCAAAAGTACAGTGTTAAAAATAGGTGTAGCGGGATCCTTAGACAAAAGAAATAGTCCGGGGTTAGGAGACAATGATTTTTGGGGTGTATTATTCGGTTACTCGCCAATTCGCACACCGGTGCTGTACTCAAATGGTTATGTGCCTGCTATTGGAGCCGGAAATCAGACGAATCCTTGGGTGGTGGCGACACAGACTGGCTATAATGAAAACTGGCAAAATAAGATACAGACGAATATATCGATCGAACAGAATTTCGATTTTATTACCAAAGGATTACGATTTAGAGGAATTCTTGGGTATGATACCAATAATGATAATACCATTCAACGGCGCAAATGGCCAGAGCAATGGCGGGCGGAACGTGCACGGAATGAGAATGGAGATTTGATATTTACCCATATTTCGGATCCACATGAATTGTTTCAGGCAAGTAGTGCCAGTGGTGAACGACGTGAGTTTTATGATATGATGTTTAATTATGATCGTAGTATTGGCGGTCATAATATTGGAGCTGTTGCCCGCTTTACGCGGGATGCACTTATCCGGACAGTCAATCTCGGAGATGATATTAAAAACGGGATTGCAAGACGAAATCAAGCGCTGGCAGGGCGTGTGTCCTATAATTGGAAATCACGTTATATTGCTGATTTTAATTTTGGATATAATGGCTCTGAGAACTTTGCTCCGGGTAAACAATATGGTTTTTTCCCGGCGGTTTCAGGTGCTTGGAATATCGGAGAGGAACCGTTTGTGAAGGATAATATCTCTTGGATGAATATGTTCAAGATTCGTTACTCCTGGGGAAGAGTGGGGAACGATCAATTGGCAGGGGGAGCGAGATTCCCTTATCTATCGACACTTACTGAAATTGGACATTTTAATAATGACAATGTTTGGGTTCCCGAAGGAGGCTATCAATGGGCCGATTACGGTTTTAATCGATATTATGGCGGAATGAGATATAGTCAAGTTTCTTCATCTAATGTTACCTGGGAAATGGCAACGAAAAAGAACTTGGGATTTGATGTGGCACTCTTTAAAGATAAGATTGTTGCCAATCTGGATTTCTTTGATGAGAAACGGACAGGGATTTATATGGCGCGAAATTTTTTGCCAGCGTTGGTTGGATTGGAATCGGTGCCGAGTGCTAATGTTGGAGCGGTCAAATCCAGTGGTTTTGATGGGCGGTTAGAATACAAACAAAAATTGGGAGAAGTAAATTTAACCGGGCGAAGCAATATTACCTACAGTAAAAATGAAATTACAGAGATCGATGAGGAAAATAATATATATGGTTATCAAAATCGAAAAGGATACCGTGTAGACCAGGCAAAAGGGCTGATTGCCTTAGGCTTGTTTAAAGACTATGACGATATTCGCAATAGCCCGAGACAAACATTTGGTACTTACCAGCCTGGAGATATTAAATATAAAGATGTTAATGGCGATGGATTGATTAACGATGGTGACCGCGTGGCGATTGGCGCAACACGACGTCCGAATCTAGTTTATGGTGTGGGCGTTTCGGCGAGTTGGAAAAATCTGGATATTAGCATTCACTTTCAGGGTGCTGGAAAATCGACCTTCTTTACCTATGGAAAAACGGTATATGCTTTTAGTGAAGGAGAGTGGGGACAAGTGTTAAAAGGGGTGATGGGGGATAACCGCTGGATTTCGGCTGATCTATCGGGTGACCCGTCAACCGAAAATCCCAATGCATCTTACCCTCGACTAAGTTATGGAGCTAATCCGAACAATTTCAGGGAGTCGACCTTTTGGTTGAGAAACGGACAATATATTCGCCTGAAAACTTTGGATATTGGTTATACCTTGCCGAAAGAATTCACAAATCGAATCAAAACCAATAGTATTCGCTTCTTTCTGGTTGGCTCAAATTTATTGACCTGGTCAAAATTTAAACTTTGGGATCCGGAATTAGCAACACCGCGGGGAGAAGATTATCCTTTGCCTAAGTCGTTCACATTTGGCATCAGTGTTAACCTATAAAATTTTAAAAAGATGCAAAGAAAGAAATTATACATAGCTATGATGCTCGTTTTTGGAGCAACAGCGCTCTCATCCTGCACAAAAGATTATTTAAAGTCGGATCAATATTTTAAGGACCGGCTTAATTTAGAGAAAACATTTAAAAGTAAAAAATACTCGGAGGAATGGCTGGCTCACGTATTTGAAGAGTTTAAAGGAGAAAATGCTGATGTAGCCAGTAAAGGCTTAACTCCTCATTGTTTTGCAGACGACATGTATTATGGTGATCGGGATAAAGATTATGACCCCTCAAAAAATGAACTTTCATACAATATGTTCAAAATGGGACAATATACTGAAAGTGATAAACAGGGGACATGGACACAATGCTATCGGGGTATTCGTAATGCGTCTACTTTCATTCAGAATATATACATGAATACGGAGATGTCGGCTGCTGAAATAGATGATTATCGGGGACAGGCTCGTTTTGCACGGGCCTATCTTTACTGGTTACTGCTCCGTAAATACGGCCCGGTTCCATTATTGCCGGATGAAGGGCTGGATTATACCGATAGCTATGATGAACTGGCTATTCAGAGAAATACCTATGAAGAGTGTGCGGAATATATCAGTAATGAACTCTTGCAGGCAGCAAAGGAAATGGAAGTGCTGGGGATGAGGCGTGGTCAAGATGGTTCTGCGCGTGCGACCGTTGGTGCTGCTTTGGCCGCTCGTGCTAAAGTACTACTTTATGCTGCAAGTCCGTTGGCCAATGGTAATAATTCCGGCTATGCTGCACTATTGGTGGACAAAAAAGGAAAACGATTATTGTCCGCGGACTTTAAAGAAGAGAAATGGGCGAAAGCGGCTGCAGCCGCCCGGGATGTGATCGAACTAGGGGTGTACAAGTTGTATACCGCACCTTTTCAGGAAACAGGCGATGATGCGACCGTCAGACCTCCCGAAGATCATAACTTTTCAGATAAAAGCTGGCCGGAGGGATGGGCTAATATCGATCCAACGAAATCGTATGCACAGGTCTTCGACGGAACGTTGTCTGCCTCAGGTAATCCTGAGTTGATATTTACGCGCGGAAATAACCAGCCCAATGAAGGGATTGACCAAATGGTTATTCATCAGTTACCGCGTTCTGCAACGGGATGGAATACGCATGGGCTCACACAGAAGCTGGTGGATGCTTACGCGATGAATGATGGTCGCGATGTGCCGGGAAAAGATCATGAAATTGGACGTGGTAATGGTTCCAGTAGGGTAGTCGGCTATGTGACCCAGGAAGATTATGATGCAAAAAGATATAGACCACTACGCCCGGGTGTCTCCTTGCAATATGCAAATCGGGAGCCTCGTTTTTATGCTTCAGTAGCCTATAGTGGGAGCTTCTGGACATTGCTAAATGAAACAAAACCCGAAAATCGCAATAAACAAATCTTTTATTATAGCGCAGATCCGAAAGGTAATGGCTTTAACTCTGCCAATGCATATTGGTTGCGCACGGGGTTTGGTGTTAAAAAGTTTGTTCATCCAAGTGATACCTACGAAGGAGGAGCGGGCTCACGCATTGTAGCCAAGGCTGAACCAGCTATCCGTTATGCAGATATTCTGCTTATGTATGCAGAGGCATTAAATGAATTAAGTGGTTCATATACTATTCCTTCTTGGCGTGGGGGAAGTTATACCATCAGCCGAGACATTGCTGAAATGCAAAAAGGTATTCAGCCTGTCCGTATCCGCGGCGGTGTGCCAGACTATGCAACCAGTGTGTATGGCAGTAAGAACGAGTTGCGTAAAACAATTAAGCGGGAACGTTTTATTGAGTTGGTCGGCGAGGGACAACGTTATTACGACCTTCGCCGTTGGATGGATGCACCGGTAGAGGAGGCCTTACCTGTCTACGGTTGTAATGTTTTAATGAATGAAAAGGAACGTGATCTCTTTTACCAACCCGTTGCGATCTGGACATTGAAAACAACGTTTGCCGATAAGATGTGGTTCTGGCCAATTAGCCATACCGAACTTAAACGCAATAAGAATTTGACGCAGAATCCGGGATGGACTTATAATGATTAATCTAATATGAATTTTATGAACAAGTCATTTATACAATTGTTATTACTTACCTTACTAGCTGTTTGCGGCTCTTGTAATGACGAATGGAAAGAAGAGCAATTTGAACATTACGTTTCTTTTAAGGCTCCCTTGGGTAATGGAGGATTAGCGGATATTTATGTCCGTTATAAAGACGCGCAAAAAACAACATTTCTACAGCCGTTGGAAGTTAGCGGATCAACAACAAATACGGATAATCTTTCGGTGAACATTGCGGTAGATCCCGATACATTGGGAATAATCAATTATGAACAATTTCAGAACCGAGAAGACTTTTATTACAAACAGCTGAATAACAGTTATTTTTCTATTCCCCAAACGGTGAATATCAAGTCTGGTGAAAATACAGCTTTGATGCCTATTGATTTTTCGCTGAAAGGAATAGACATGGCGGAGAAGTGGGTACTTCCACTAACGATCTTGGACGACCCTTCCGGCAAATATAAGGTTAATCCTCGGAAGCATTATAGAAAGGCACTACTAAGGATTAACCCGTTTAATAGTTATTCAGGCACATACAGTGGCACCGCTCTAAAGGTTGTGATGGATGGGCATGAAAGTGAAACACCCATTGTTAAAGGTGAAATTCGGAGCTATGTTGTCGATGAAAATACGATTTTTTTCTATGCTGGAAATATTGATGAAGATCGGAGGGACAGGAAGAATTATAAAGTATTTGCAACATTTAATGAGACTGGAGGCGTTAGCTTTCGCGCCGAAAATCCAAACATGAAGTTTGTTATGAAAAAAGATGCAAGTTATACTATCTCGGAACAAATGGATGCTGTACGGCCTTATTTACTACATCGTTATATTACGATAAATAATGTGGATTATGAATTCACAGATTATACATTGGTTTCTACGACAGCTATTAAGTTCAAGGTTTCGGGCTCATTGATCTTGGAACGTCAATTGAATACGCAGATTCCTGACGAAGATCAGTCCATAGAATGGTAATTTCTACAAACCATTTGTAAGACTATTGGTTATATCTATGATATAAAAATAGTTTTATGATTGGAATAGTAGGTGGACTAGGCCCTTATGGCGGCTTGGATATTACGAAGAAAATTATAGATGAGACGGCGGCAAGATCCGATCAGGAACACTTGCCGCTCTTGTTATTCTCATGTCCAAATTTGATCCCTGACCGAACGGCGTATTTATTGGATAAATCCAATGTTAATCCAGGTAAGGCTATTGCTGCAATTTTAAGACAACTTGAAACGGCTGGAGCGACCATAGCCGCGATTCCGTCCAATACGGCACATGCAGAACCTATTTTTTCTGTTGTTCAAGATGAGATGGCTCGTATGGGGAGCACGTTGAAGCTATTGCATATCGTCTATGAGACTGTCCGATTTGTAGACGAAAACTATCCCGACACGACAGTCGGGATTTTGTCTACCGCAGGAGAACAGATCTGCAGTTTATATCGGGAAGCATTTATTCGAAAAGGTTTCGTTGTTCTTGAACCAGAAGGATCGCAGCAAGAGAAGGTAAATAATGCAATCTATGATGAGGATTATGGAATAAAGGCCCAACCCGTACCGATTGCGAATAAAGCAAGGGAAGATCTATTGTTGGTTATGGACGACCTGAAAAAGAAAGGCGCACAGGTCATTATTTTGGGTTGTGCAGAGTTGCCTTTGGCTATTCCCGAAAGGGATCACAATGGGATGATTCTTATAGACCCGAATAGAATTCTCGCTCGTGCACTTGTTCATTCGTTCGCTCCGGATAAATTAAAGCCACTGTAGTCCTCTCTTTTGACAAATTGTCAGATTTTGGGTTTATATTCCTGTTGGTATGGGTTTTGTCCTTGATAGTTAGAAGCTTATGCAGTAAGGAGGACAACATGCAAAAGATTATACATCGGGAAGGTGATCGTGGCCACGTCGATTTCGGCTGGCTGAAAAGTGCGCATTCATTCAGTTTTAGACAATATCTTGATCCCGAAGGGATGATTTTGGTGCCTTGAGGGTATTGAACGATGATCAGGTGGAAGGTGGTCAAGGTTTTGATCGGCATGGACACGATAATATGGAAATTGTTAGCATACCACTGGAGGGGGCGCTGGCGCATCAAGATAGTATGGGCAATGGCTGTACGATCCAAACAGGAGATGTGCAGATCATGTCTGCAGGTACAGGTGTGCAGCATGCCGAGTTTAATAGCAATCAGAAGGATCTTGTTAAATTTTTACAAATTTGGGTAATTCCCAACGAAATAGGGTTGGAGCCCAGATGCGATCAGAAATCCTACCTTCAACTGGATCGACACAATAAATTTGCAACGATTGTTTCACCGGATAAAATGGATAACAATGCTGTACACATACATCAGGATGCATATTTTAACTTGGCAGACATCGAGGTGGGTAAAAAGATAGAATATACTGTTCATTCGGAGCAAAATGGGCTTTATCTTTTTGTTTTGGAAGGAAAGATCGCCGTAGCAAATGAAATGCTATCAAGAAGAGATGCCATTGGTTTATACGAAACTGAAAAAATAGCGCTTGAAGCTTACTATGATACATCATTACTGCTAATTGAAGTACCAATGTATTAGGTCGATGAAAATGAAGGTTACTATGATATATCGTTATTGCTGATTAAAGTTCCGATGTATTAGATCGATAAAAAGTTATTCTTGAATAGGGGGGTCATTTGATAGATCTCCCTATTTTTCTTAAATTGGATGAAGAAGAAATAAACTCATGGATAGCCTATTACAACCTTTTGAATCGCGTGACGTTTTACTTATCATGTTATCAGTCTTAATAGGTCTGCTGATTGGGATTGAACGTGAATATCGCAATAAATCCGCGGGTTTGAGGACGTTTATATTGGTGAGCTTTGGATCTTGTCTTTTTACTATTCTTTCGTTAAAAATTGGATTGGCAAATCCAGATCGATTGGCGGCAAACATTATTACTGGTATCGGTTTCCTAGGAGCAGGCGTGATTTTCAAAGAAGACAATAAAGTAAGTGGTATAACAACCGCTACGACAATTTGGGCTGCAGCTTCTTTGGGCATGTGTGTTGGTGCCGGATATATATTTTTAGCGTTTATTGGTGTAGGCTTGGTTCTGATGATTTTAGCGCTGCTAACTTATTTGCAAACCTATATTGACAATTACCACAAGATAAAAGACTATGAACTGCAGACCTCATCTGAGGCAGATTTTGAACATACCGAGCAGTTAATCAGACGGATGGGTTTTAAGGCTGTCATTGTAAGTCAACGCTATAACAAAGAAAGTTTGAATACCATTTGGCGATTGACGGGAAATGTGACCAAACATCGGGAGTTTGTAGAAACAGTACGCCGTGATAGGCAGGTCGTGGCTTATCAATATTAAGGAATTACGACATTATCTGCTTTATTTATTCGTCATCATCCGTTTCCTGAGCAGGGGATATTTTCTGTAATAAACTGTTTACCTCGTCCTCCGTCGCTGTTAACTTGGCTTTGCAGACTTGAATGAGGTCGGAAGCCCTTTTGATTTTTCCCGCGAGCTCATCAATATTTGTTGTGCCATTTTCAATTTCCCTTACGATTGTTTGCAACTCGTTAAAGGCGTCTGTATAGGTATAATTTTGTTCCATTATGATATGCTTTCTTTAAAATTTTGTGTACCGATGGCCAAATTAAGCCTGGTTCGCATCCAGACCTTCTTTCGGAGATTTATCCGTTACAGTACTGGTAAGTTCACCATATTCGAGTATCGTCTGTATCACATCGCCCGGTGATACCTGTGTCACCGACTGCAGTAGTTTTCCGTTAACCTTAGTAATTGAAAAACCTTGTTTCAATAACCGAATTGGATCAGAGAGTTGAATAATTCGCTCGGTATGAGCCAAAGCCGTCTTGTGCTCGTAAAGCCGTAATTTTATCAAGGAGTTCAGCTCATGTTGAAATTGCTGAACAGCGGCTCTCGAGGTCTGAATTTCCCTTTTGCCAATCCATTGTATATGCGTTGCCAGTTGAGATAAGATATTGTGCTCTTCTTTAAATCGGGTAAGAATGAGTTGCTGTATGCGCTCTGCAGCCCGATCGACTGGAATAGCAAAATTATGAAACTTCTGAATCAGAAAATCGGCCAGCTCACTGGGCGTAATCGCGTTTTTATAGGCGACCATTTCGCTAACCGTGTAATTCGTCGAATGTCCAATGCCCGTCAATACAGGGATTGGAAAGATAGCGATAGCACGTGCCAATAAGTAGTTGTTATAACTGGAAAGCCCAACCTCACCACCCCCTCCACGTATGATGGCGACGACATCGTATTTGTCGATTTTTTCAGCAATAACTGTAAGCTGATTGATAATAGAAGGTACTGACTTGTCTCCTTGTAACAATGCAGGGAAGAGGGTGGATTCGATGCGGTAACCCCAAGGGTTTTGATTAATAATCTTGTAAAAATCAGAAAGCCCCTTACTTGTTTCTACTGAAATAATTGCCAATCTTTTGGGAACGACAGGAAAGTCCAATAATTTATTAGACTCATATATGCCCTCTGCTTTCAGCTTTCGAATACTGTCTAACTTCTCCTTTTCAAGTTCACCTAAGGTAAAAGTCGGATCAATATCAACAATGCGCAAGCTTAACCCGTACATGGGGTCATAGGAAATACTTGCCTGAAATAACATCGTGATCCCTTCTCGTAAAGGTTCTTGGGCAACTTTAAGAAAATTGTTGTTGATACGATTGTAATCAGCTTTCCATAGGATCGACCGAATTTCAGCGACAATTTTACCATCCTGTTTTTCTACCAGCTCAGGGTAACAGTGGCCAGAATGCGTATAATGATTGAGCTTGTTCATTTCAGCTTTGATCCAGTACAAACTCTTATACCGCTCTGCAAGTGTCTTTTGGATACTGCGGCTGACTTCCAGCAAGGAAAATATTGTTTTATCTTGAATCAATTCTGGCATTAGTCAAACTTACAGAAAAAACCTTCATGATGCAATCCGGGGATGGTTGAATCTGCTATGACCAAAGGGAGACAGAATTTATTAACCCCGATAGTCAAGTCGAGTAACAAAATTGATTTTTTTTCGAGCGAGTATATTCCTTCGTTATTTAATTCGTATTTTTATTTGATAGAACCTAAAAAACGATAAAAGCAGAATGAAAAAACGATTTTTTGGGGCTTTATTTGCAGGTTTGTTCTGTATTAGCCCCCTGTTTGCTCAATATAAGTCTACGATTAAGAACGAAACGATACTGTTTAATAACCTCGATCAGTTGCTGCCTTTAGAAAACCTGGATCAACTTCGTATTGCAGTTGTCGTTCCTAACGCTGCAAAATATGCGATGTTCACAGAACAGTTGGCCCGCTATGCAAACATCAAAATTTTTGATTTTAATAAATTTGATGAGGACATCAAATATTATAACACCATTATTGTGGCTGGAAAGGAAGATGACTTAGATGCAGATTGTCTAGCACAGTTGAAGCAGGCCGTATTAAACAATAAAAAAGTTATCCTTTGTCATTTTTTTGAAAACGAAAAGAACAAAAAGAGTTTATCGGAGCACCCACAGTCTGATTTGATCGAATTACTTGCTCCTTTTTCAGAAATGGGACAGCGTCAGATGGCAATGTCTATTTTTGGTGGGATTCCTATAACCGCCGGTCAGGTCAAAACCACACAGACAAGGCTGCAATATGGCGCTGCATCAAGTTCTAATCTGAACCTGACCAAATTGACGAAGAAAATTGATGCCATTGCACAAGAAGCCATCGATAAGCAAGCAACACCGGGAGCTGTTGTCATGATCGTGAAAGACGGGCAAGTACTCTTGGAGAAATCTTACGGATTTCACACGTATGCGAAAGCTATTTCCACAAAAACAACTGATATTTTTGATCTCGCATCTGTCAGTAAGATTGCCGGTACTACTCCTGTGATTATGCGTCTTACCGAGCGGAATATTATTAATTTGGATAGTACCATGGGACATTACCTATGGCAGGCAAAGTATACCAATAAAAAGGATATCAAGCTTCGTTCCGTCATGTTGCATGAAGCAGGATTTACACCTTTTATTCCCTTCTATAAATATCTGAAAGTTGGAGACGTTGTTTCAGTCCGCGATGATAACCATCAAGTAAAAATGGCCGACAATAGCTATATCCTCAACAATTATTACCGCGATGTCATGTGGCCCGAGATGCTAAAATCACCTGTAAAACCCACTGGAAATTATGTGTATAGTGATATCAGTATGTACGTGATGAAGGAAGTTGCAGAACATCAGACCGCTGAACCGCTGCAAGATTATGTGCAGGAGAACTTTTACAGGCCATTGGGGATGACGCGTGCGGGTTACCTTCCCCGAGAGCGTTTTGCAAAGGATGAAATCGTTCCTACCGAGCAGGATACCTCCTTTCGGAAAACATTACTAGAAGGCTATGTCCACGATCAGGGTGCGGCAATGGCTGGCGGTATTGCCGGGCATGCCGGATTATTTGCTACAGCAAATGATTTGGCAATCTATGGTCAACTGTTATTGAATAGAGGAGAGTACGGGGGGGAGCGCTACTTTAAAACCGAAACAATAGATTTATTTACCTCCAGGCAATCGACAAGCAGTCGTCGAGGCTTAGGTTTTGACCGTTGGGACCCAAACCCAAAAAATGAATATCCATCTAAGTTAGCAAATAGCTCTGTATTTGGACATACTGGCTATACAGGGACATGTATCTGGATTGATCCACAAAATCAACTGATCTATATCTTTTTGTCTAATCGCGTACATCCTCAGGTGAGTACTAGGCTGTTGGATCTGAATATCAGAAGCAGGATTCAGGACGCTATTTATGAAACGATCAATGAAAGTCAAAAATGATAAAAAGCCTCTTATTACTTGGACTAGCAATGACGACACTCAACAATGTTGGATATAGTCAAGACTATAAACAGATACACCAAGATTTGGTGGTCGTCGACGGACACAATGATGTGATTTACGAATCCATTTTCCCAGGGAAAAATATTGGTCAGCGAATAAGTACGGGAGCTACTGATTTACCGCGACTGCGGGAGGGAGGTGTCGATGTGCAGGTATTTGCTGTGTGGTCCGATGATGCGAAGTGGAAATCCGGGGCATTTAAGCACGCCAATGACCAGATCGATGCATTAGAAAAGATGATTGCAGCAAATGCCGATAAAATAAGTTTGGCAAAATCTTCAGGTGACATCGATGCGATCTTAAAAACAGGTAAAATAGTTGCGTTGATCGGTGTGGAAGGTGGAAATATGATTGAAGGAAGTGTTGACCATCTGGTCCGGCTTCATGAGCGCGGCGCCAAATACCTCACTTTGACCTGGAACTACAATTTGCCTTGGGCAAGCTGTGCCGCGATGGAATCGGGAGATATGCGTTCCAAAGATAAGGGATTGATAGCGCAAGGGCGAGCAATTATTCGCAAAATGAACGAATTGGGGATGATGATTGATCTGTCTCATGGAGGAGAGCAGACTTTCTATGACGTGCTGGCGATAACGACCAAGCCGATCTTGGTTTCCCATAGCAACGCCTATGAATTATGTCCACATTTCCGCAATCTAAAAGATGCACAATTGGAAGCTTTGAAAAAAAATGGGGGCGTTGTTGGTGTAAATTTTTATTCAGGTTTTTTGGATCCGGCCTATGAAACAAGGCTTAAGGATTTGTATGTGGGTAAATTTGGTGATACCGGGGATACAAAATTGAGTACTTGGTCTATGTATGAAAAGTTGCCAAAAGAACTTCAACGGCAAGCCGATGCTCCACTGTCGAAATTATTGGATCATATCGACTATTTGGTCAAAAAAGTGGGTATTGATCATGTTGCCGTAGGCTCGGACTTCGATGGCATAGAATCCTCACCCCAAGGTCTGGAAGATGTTTCTAAATTTCCACTACTGACCAAAGCGCTGTTGGAGAGAGGTTATACAAAGACAGATGTTGCGAAGATCATGGGACAAAATTTCTTGCGGATCTTAAAGGAAAATGAAGAATAGACACTTCCTTTCTTTAAAGTTTGTCAGTAAGGTTCCAGTATATACACAGCAGTGTTGAGGTATTGTTAAAATACTGATGTGGTATCTAGTAATGTAATATACTGTATATTGACTTAAGCCGCCATAGGAGTAGCATTATGGGAAGGCTGATCATTCCTTGCATAATATCCTGGGTAATATAATACGTATGGGGCATGATATTACGCTTTTAACAGCTATAAATTTGTAATTTCGTAGCATGGCAAAATCAAAATCAGCATACTTCTGTCAAAACTGTGGCTACGAATCTCCCAAATGGATGGGACAATGCCCTTCTTGCAAGCAATGGAATAGTTTTGTTGAGGAAGTCGTCGAAAAGGCGAGTTCAAAAGTGCCCGAATGGCGTAGTTCTACCACAGGCGGAAGCACGAAAAGAGCGAATAAAGCTGCGATCATCCACGAAATTGTCTATCAGGATGAATTACGGATATTGACTCCTGATCAGGAATTTAACCGGGTTCTTGGTGGTGGTATCGTTCCGGGATCCTTGGTACTTATCGGAGGCGAACCCGGTATTGGGAAGTCTACGTTGATGTTACAGCTCGCGTTATCGATCCCACAAGTCAAGACACTTTATATTTCTGGGGAAGAAAGCGAACAGCAAATTAAGATGCGGGCAGAGCGATTGTCACAATCTTCTAAAGCAAATTGTTATATCCTTACCGAGACATCGACTCAAAATATTTTCAAGCAGATCGAGACGGTACAGCCGAACGTCATTGTAATAGATTCTATACAGACTTTACATTCCGCACAAATTGAATCGGCGCCAGGATCGGTTTCTCAGGTACGCGAATGTACCGCAGAATTGCTGCGGTTTGCAAAAGAAACCAGTACACCAGTTTTTATTGTAGGACATATTACCAAGGACGGATCTATTGCAGGTCCCAAGGTTTTAGAACATATGGTGGATACGGTGCTTCAATTCGAGGGTGATCGTCATCATGTATACCGAATTTTACGGGCCGTAAAGAATCGTTTTGGATCTGCTTCAGAACTGGGTATTTATGAAATGCAGGGGTCGGGGCTTAGGGAAGTGTCAAATCCTTCGGAGATTATGATTTCCCAGCGCGATGAACCTGTTAGTGGCGTTTCCATTGCGGCGATGCTCGAAGGAGTGCGCCCTATGATGATTGAAGTGCAGGCACTGGTGAGTAATTCGGCGTTTGGAAATGCTCAGCGCTCTTCTACAGGCTACGATACGAAACGATTAAATATGCTGCTGGCTGTTTTGGAGAAACGCTTTGGTTTTAGGTTAAGTGCACAGGATGTGTTTTTGAATATTGCCGGTGGGTTACGTGTCGAAGATCCTGCGATCGATTTGGCTGTTGTTGTGGCGATTATTTCTTCACAACAAGATATCGCGATTCGATCCAATCTGACTTTTGCCGGTGAGGTTGGTTTATCGGGCGAGATAAGGGCCGTAAATCGCATTGAACAGCGTATACAGGAGGCCGAGAAGTTGGGCTTTGATGGTATTTTTATTTCTAAATTCAATACCAAAGGATTGGATGCTAAAAAATATGATATTGCCATTCGTCCGGTTGCCAAATTGGAGGACATCTTCAGTGCTTTGTTTGGCTAAACGAGAAAAAGGGGCAATCAATCGTTTAATATCCTAATTTACTGGGATCATCTTAAAATATATTTTTTCAGAAAAATGGCCTTCTTCAAAGAATAAAAATTAAAAGACCATGCTTTTACTAAAACATGGTCTTTTTTATGGATCGTCTATAGTTTACTTTTTCAAGACTTCTTTCAATTTTGCGCGTAAAGCATCACCATGTAAATTCTTGACGACGATTTTCCCATTGGGATCGATCAGTACATTCTGAGGAATAGATTTTACGCCATATAATGTTCCGACATCATTTTGCCAACGTTTGAGATCCGAAACATGACGCCAGTGCAATTTATCTGCATGGATGGCTTTAATCCAAGAATTGCGATCCTTATCAAAGGATATACCCAATATTTCAAAGTTTTCACCTTTAAATTGTTGGTATGTTTTTACAAGATCTGGGCTTTCGACACGGCAATCCGGACACCAAGATGCCCAGAAATCAAGGAGAACATACTTTCCTTTAAAGTCCGAAAGCTTTACAGGGTTACCAGTAGTATCATTTTGCGTAAACGCGGGAGCTGTTTTTCCAACTTGAACCGTTTCCAATGTATTTAAGTAGTCTTGGAACTCTTTCCCTTCACTTGAATTCTTGACATTTTTACTCAAGGTATTATAAAGCGCCTGAAGCTCGGGGTATACAGGGTCATAACCGCCGACTCTACGCAAGTCAACCAATGTCGATATAGAATCCGGGGCGGCCTTAACGCGTGCAATATACTCCTCTTTGGTAAGTTCTTTTTTTTGTGCAGAACCAAAGAATGGCAGAACTAAAAAAAGTAGTGTGATGTATTTTATCATGTTATTATTCTTATATATATTTACAAATATAAGAAAATCCACTAATTTAGTAGATTAATAAAATGTCAAAAAATGAACTTCAACCTAACTTCTAAACTTCCACATGTCGGCACGACGATTTTTACCAAAATGACGATGCTTGCCAATGAGCAGCAAGCCTTAAATCTGTCGCAAGGTTTTCCTGACTTTGAGACTGATCCGAAGTTGGTTCAATTAGTGTCTAAGGCAATGGAACAGGGGCATAACCAATATGCGCCAATGATTGGGGCACAGGCATTACGTGATACGATCGCTAAAAAATATCGTGAAGTTTATGACGTGGCGGTTGATGCAACAGCGGAGCTTACTGTGACATCTGGTGGTACACAGGCAATTTTTACAGCTATTGCCACTGTTGTTAGGCCACAAGATGAGGTTATTATCTTTGAACCGGCATACGATTGTTATGCGCCGACGATCGAATTGTTCGGCGGTAAAGTTATTCCCGTGCGATTATTAGCTCCGGATTTTCAGATTGACTGGGATTACGTCGCTACGTTAATTAATTCCAAAACCCGTTTAATCATCATCAATAATCCGAATAATCCAACAGGCAAAGTACTTGGTAGAGAAGAATTGATTAAACTTGGAGATTTGTTATCAGGTACCAATGCGTTGTTGCTGAGCGATGAGGTATACGAGCATATTGTTTTCGATGGTGCTTCCCCACAATCGGTGCTGGAAATCCCGACTTTGCGCGAGCGAAGCTTTGTTATTGCTTCCTTTGGAAAGTTGTTGCATACCACGGGTTGGAAGATTGGTTATTGCATTGCCCCGCCGCAATTAACGCAAGAATTTAGAAAAGTACATCAATTCAATGTGTTTAGTGTAAATACGCCCATGCAATTCGCTATCGCAGCATATCTGGAGGATATAAGCTATGTCAAAGGCCTATCGGATTTTTTTGAGCGGAAAAGGAAATTGTTGAAGGACGGATTAAGGGGATCCCGGTTTAAGATTCTTCCTTGCGAAGGAACTTATTTCCTTAATATAGATTATAGTGCTATCAGTCAGGAGAAAGAATTTGAGTTTGCTTGTTCGTTAACCAGGCAACACAAAATTGCAACAATCCCACTTTCGGCGTTTTATAAAGAAGCTACAAATCAACACGTTTTGCGGGTCTGTTTCGCTAAAAAGGATGAAACGCTATTAAAAGCCGTCGAGATTTTGAATAGGGTATAATCGTATTATTGACCTAAAAGAATAGCTAAAAGGTTTTATTTAAAATATTGCTAAGAAAGAACCACTTTATTAAAATTTTACTTCAACTTGAGGTACTAATTTTATAAATTTGTAATTCACGTTTATCAACATACCCATAAAATGGCTAGATTAAATTTATTGGAAGAAACGCGCTTCGAAAAAGTCCCTGTGAGCGTCTATCCAGATCAAAATTCAGCTTCGAAAAACGTTGCAAATCGTATTGCTGAAATTATTCGTGCAAAGCAAGAGAAAGGTGAGAAAGCTGTTCTGGGCCTTGCTACTGGTGCCACACCTGTAAAAGTCTATCAAGAATTGATTCGTTTGCATAAAGAAGAAGGTTTAAGCTTTAAGAACGTGATTACCTTCAATCTTGACGAATACTACCCGATGCAACCTGATGCTGATCAGAGCTATGTGACCTTTATGAACAAAAACTTGTTCGATCACGTAGATATTGATGCGGCCAATGTAAATATTCCAGATGGTACCTTAGCTCCTGACCAAGTAAATGCATTCTGCGAGGCGTACGAACAGAAGATTACGGCAGCTGGAGGTTTAGATATTCAATTATTAGGTATTGGCCGTACCGGCCATATCGGTTTCAATGAGCCAGGTTCTGCACCTAACTCAGGTACACGTGTGGTAACGTTGGACGATTTAACTCGTCGCGATGCTTCCCGTGCTTTTGGTGGAAAAGAAAATGTACCAACAAAAGCGATTACCATGGGCGTAGGTACAATTTTCAAAGCGAGAGAGATCATTTTGATGGCTTGGACCGAAACAAAGGCTGAGATCATTAAAAAAGCAGTTGAAGGTGAAATCTCCTCAGAGATTCCTGCAACTTATCTACAATTATCGGATAACGTTGAATTTATTCTTGATGAAGCTGCTGCTTCATTGTTGACACGTTTTGATCTTCCTTGGTTGGCAGAAGATGTTACTTGGACGCCTTCGTTAATTAAAAAAGCAGTTGTTTGGTTAGCTTTAGAGATCAAAAAACCAATCCTGAAACTTACCGACGAGGATTATAATGCACACGGAATGGCGAAGTTGGTTACAGAAACCGGTCCGGCATATAATATCAACATCCGTATATTCAACGAACTTCAACATACGATCACGGGATGGCCGGGAGGTAAACCCAATGTTGACGATTCACAACGTCCTGAGCGTGCCAATCCAGCGAAGAAAAATGTAATTGTATTTTCTCCACACCCGGATGATGATGTCATCTCGATGGGAGGTACATTTATTCGTCTGGCAGACCAAGGACACAATGTCCATGTTGCTTATCAAACTTGTGGTAATACAGCTGTTTGGGATGATGATGTGGTACGTTATCTGGAGTTTGCTGAAGATTTAGCAAAACAAATAGGGGCAGAGGCGGAAGCTTCTCAGATCGGTCGAATTTATGATGAGGAAAGAGCAATTTTTGCGACAAAAAAACCAAATCAGATCGATACTGAACTTGTCCGTAAAATCAAAGCATTGATCCGTAAGGGTGAGGCGATCGCAGGAGCTCGTTTGGTTGGTTTGCCAGATGAAAATATCCATTTCCAGGATCTGCCTTTCTATGATAGACAAAAGTTTTCAAAAAATGTATCTTTTGAAGATGATATTCAACAAACAATGGAATTGTTGCGTCAGGTAAAACCACATCAGGTATTTGCTGCAGGTGACTTTGCTGACCCACACGGTACGCATAAAGTATGTTTCGATATCTTGTTTGAAGCATTGAGCAGATTGAGCAAAACAGATGAATGGACCAAAGATTGTTGGTTATGGTTATACAGAGGTGCATGGCATGAATACCCAATCCACGAGATCCAAATGGCCGTTCCATTATCTCCACAAGAAGTTTATCGCAAACGTTTAGCGATCTTCAAACACCAATCTCAAAAAGATTTACCTGTATTCCCTGGAGATGATCCTCGTGAATTCTGGGTACGTGCTGAAGACCGTACAAGCGAAACCGCAGCTTTATATGACCAATTAGGTCTTGCAAATTATGAAGCTATTGAAGCGTTCGTAAGATGGAAATTTGACTAAAATAACTATCTGACTATATAATAACTGTCTGACGACATAAAAAAGTCCTGAGCCTGAGGTGGTTCAGGACTTTTTTGTTTTTAATCATTCTAAATAGGTTATTTTTTATACCTTTGCGCTATTATTTAGAATAATTAAAAATAATTACCAAAATTATTAACATGGACAAACACTTACGAGCTCTCGCTTCTACATTTTTAATCGGAGGTGCAGTATATGGTCAAACCTCGGGAATCGTCAAAGGTAAAGTCGTCGATACACAAAATAATCCTTTAAGTTCAGTAACCGTTTCAATCGGAGATAAAAAGGTCCGTACAGACCATAGAGGTCATTTTAGACTACATGGCATCGAGCAAAATACGGTCATTAAATTCACTTATATGGGCTACCAAACAACCGTTATTGATTATGTTTTTAGCACGAAGAGCCCTGAAGTGATTATTGATCCAATTATCCTGGTGAGCAATGAGCAGGCGATTGATGAGGTGGAAGTGTTTGGTGAACGCAACAAAAAGCCAAAAGGCTTGGAAATGATCACACGTATGCCATTAAAACCTTCGGATCAAATTCAGAGTATTTCCGTCATCTCCAATAAGGTCATTCAAGATCAGGGTATTCTGACGTTGACGGATGCTGTAAGAAATATTCCGGGTGTAACCTTGTTCGGTTCTTATGGCGGTGTTAAAGAATCTTTGTCAACACGTGGTTTCAGAGGGGTACCTGTCTTGAAGAACGGTGTGCGGATGGACTCTCAATTTCAGACTGCATCTGGAGTCGTTGATATGCAAGGTGTGGAGTCTATTCAGATGATTAAAGGGTCTGCTGCGGTTACGCAGGGTGTTATTACGGATATCGGTAATGCAGGAGGGGTAATTAATGTGGTCACTAAAACCCCTAATTTCACGAATTCTGGAGAGATTGGTGTCCGTGCAGGAAGCTGGGGGCAATTCCGCCCAACCTTTGATTTCCAAACGGTACTAGATAAGAAAGAGACCGTTGCTTTTCGAATGGATGGCGCTTATGAACGTAGTGATAGCTACCGCAAAAGTGTATCCTCCAACCGTGTTTATCTAAATCCATCCTTAGCTTGGAAACCAACGGATAAGACGACAGTTACTTTGGAGGGTGATTATTTTAATGATAATCGTACGCCCGTTAATTCCGCAGTCAATTTAAATCCTTCGCAAGGGGTGAATGCGCTATATGTTATCCCGAACAATAAGTTTTTGGGCTTCAATTCCGATAATAATAATACAGAGATGAAGAGCTTTATGGCCCAGATCAATCATGAATTGACCGATCGCTGGAGCATCAGAGCTTCTATTGCAACGTCCTCTTATCAGGTTGATAACCAGTCATCTTCTTCCACATTGATTAAAGACGATGCAAAACAATATAATACATTCTCGCGCTCAATGAGCAAAAGCCTGCGCGATGACAAGAATAAAACTTTTCAGTTTGACTTGATCGGAAAAGATCTTTATACGGGTAAAGTAAAACATTTGGTTCAGGCAGGGGTGGACTATCGTATTGCTGATGCGACAACAACTTCTTTTGCCGGAAAATTAAGTCCACTGGAGAAAAATGTTCTTTTGAAAAAAGCCGATCAAAATAGCAATGTAATTGATATTATTGATATCCATGGGGATTGGGTGAATGATCTTTCGGAAGTGGTATACGTCGATTCGTTGGGTAACCAGCGGAAAGGAAAGCAAATTGTCTATACAGCAGGAACTCCTGTACGGAGTTATTATTCTTCTATAGGATTTATGGGGCAAGACGTTATTGAATTTAATAAATACATTAAGGCTGTATTAGGTTTACGTTATTCCGAAATTACAACAAAAGATTTCACATCAAACGGTAATAAAAGGGAGTCTGCATGGAATCCAATGGCGGGGGTGATTGTTACGCCATTTGAGAATTTTAATGTATTTGGGTCTTATACAAACTCAACGAATTTAAGGAATGCTGCAAATCCATTAACCGATGGTACAGCAGCAGGTGCTTCTAAAACCGAACAATTTGAAGGGGGGATTAAATCCGATTGGCTGAATAATCGGTTACGTTTCAATTTAACCTATTTCCATATTTATACCTCTAACTTGACCAACGCTGAGTATACACCGGGCACTAATGTTGCTACAGGATTATACTTTAAGGCAGGGGATCTGGTACGCGATGGTATTGAGGCTGAGTTGAACGGTCGTGTATTGGAAAATTTAACAGTGATGTTGGGTTATGCCTATTTAGATGCGCGATATAAAAATTCACCTTCCTATATGGATGGATCGGCACCGATGAACGCGCCAAAACATACGGCAAATGCATGGATACAATATGTATTTAATCAAGGAGCTCTTCGGAATCTGAGTTTAAGTGCGGGTGTTTATTATGTTGGAGACCGACCTGTCAATGAATATAGCTTAACACCAAATGGACATGGTGAATATTATGGTACAGAACCTTTCAATATGCCAGCATATACCACATTAAATGCACAGGTGGGATACAAATGGCGCAAATTTGATGCGAAAGTCTTTGTAAATAATATCACCAATGAGATTGGATTGAATTCATACTTCCGAGGTGGTTTTATTAATCAGATCGATCCGAGAAATGCTGCTGTTGCATTGAGTTATAAGTTTTAAGGATACAATATCTATCTAAAACAGAAGGGTTGTCCAAAGAAGTTGGACAACCCTTTTTTTATTCTATTTTGCCTTTATCAGCTTAAGTGCCAGTTCAAACAGTCGATTTTTGAAGTGACTGATGTTATTTTATGTAGCTTTTTTTTATTGCCAACGCCAATAGCGTTTATCATTTTGCGTGCAAATGAATTAATAGCTGATTACATCACCTGATCGTCCTTTCGCATCAAAGACTTTAAATAAGTATTTCTTTCCAGTCTGGAATGGTATTGGACCATCCACTAATTTAGATTTCAATGTTGGTGTACTGCCGTTGTCGCTGTAATAGACTTTGAAACCAGGATAATCGGTATTGATAAGGAGTTGGCTACCTTCTTTCTTGATTCCAATTTTAGGAAGTCGATAGGTATAGCCTCCATTTACCCCATCCAGTTTTCTCAATTCATCCTCACCTAATTTTTTGATAAAGGAGGTATACGATTTACGGTAAGTGGCCTCGTCAAAAGAATTTCCTTTTTCCCAGGTTTGTTCGGGGGCCCATGCGCGATCAGCAATCGCTATTAAACGTGGAAATATCATTTCCTCAAGGCGCTGGTCAGTAGATACCTTTTCTGCCCATAAGGCCCCTTTGATACCGAGGAGGTTTTTTTTCCCTTCCGCTGTAAGCTGTTCTTTATTGGTGTATGCCTCAGGTCTAAGATCTTTTCCGGTGTCATCCTTGCGCAGATTGATGAAGAAATTTTCAGGAGAAAACGAATAAGTTCTATTCAGATTAACCGTACCAACCCAACTGTGTCCTGGATCCGCAAAATCACGGTCCCAAGACATGTCCAGGTAGTTGTTTGCAGCACTCGTATAAACAACTTTATATCCTGCATTTGCCAATCGATAAGCGAGGTCTTCCTGTCCCTGGCCAGGGAGATTGTTCCATACGTTCAAATGGATGCCGGATTTTCCTAGATCGGCATTTACAACCATGCCTTTTCCTTTATTGCGCATACCCATTTCTTCCCATCCAGACATCGTTAACCCTTTTCCTTGAACAAGGGTATTAATTTTGGTAATATACAGCGGCCATACGTCGAGTACATTGGCGATATTATTTTCCTTCATAAAGGCCAATACCTTTGGCGATTTTTCCCAAACACCACTTGGCGTCTCGTCGCCTCCCAAATCGATAATTGTCAACGGAACTCCAGCTTGATCATGCATCGCTTTGATTTCATCGATCACCTTGCTCAGGAAGTGATAGGTTGAAGGTAGGGCAGGGTTCATGACATTGTCATTCCAGTTTTGTGCAGAATTATAAACAGATTTGTCCTCTGCATCGTCAAGCAGGAATTCCTCCGCTTTTTGTTTATCACCAAGGTTTGAATAATGTGCAAAACGCGCGCGCATTGCTTTGATCGCTGCGCGGGCATGACCAGGAGTTTCTACCTCGGGTATGACATCGATATGTCTTGCCTGTGCATATTTTAAAATTTCGATATAGTCAGCAACACTGTAGAATTGATGCGGTTTGGCCGTAGCGCCAGATCCATAAGCAGACTGTATTGCCTTTCCATCTTCAAAATTAGCCGAACGGTTGGCTCCGATAGCCGTTAATTCGGGTAGGGCTGGGATTTCCAATCGCCAACCTTCGTCGTCAATGAAGTGGAAATGGAACTTGTTCAACTTGTAGGAAGCCATGAGATCCAATATTCTTAAAACCTCGGCTTTGCTATGGAAATTACGGGCAGCATCCAGCATAAATCCACGGTACCCATAGCGCGGGCTATCTTCAATGTTGCCGAATGGTAATGTGATCGATTTTATGCCTTTATTCCATTGACTGTGATTGATCAACGATTTTAACGATTGTATGGCATAAAATGCACCAGCTTTATCTGATGCTTCTATTCGTACACCCTTAGCGCCAATCGTTAAGTGATAGGATTCGGATTTTAAGTTGTTTACTTTGACAATCTCAATGCCGCCTTGTGGACTGGATGAAGCTGCTAGCTTAACGCCTGAATAGCTGGTCAGGAAATCTGTCAGAAAGCCTCCTTCGCTAGCAAATTCATGGTCAATAAAAAAATTGGTACCTGTCGATAAGTTGAATTTTTCGTTATTATTGATGCTGATATTGCTTGGTAAAGGGATGATATACTGTGCTGCTATACCCTCTACCAGCTTATTTTGATCGTATTTATAAGCAAAGTAAGCTGTTTTTTCAGCGTCCGACTGGGGAGCAATTTTAACCACAGCATAATCCGAAATATTTGTTGCAAGCCCAGTCTTATTATTTTTTAGGTATAGACCAATTGGTCCATCCGTATAATTGACCAGTCCAGTCGTGATAAAATCGATGTGGACTGTATCTTGCGCATTTAATAAAAAGTTATTTTTCTTAAAGCTAACCTGAAAGAGATCTCCGTTTCGGTGGTCTATCGCAAAACGTTTGTCGACCTTATCTGGATCGATAGAGCGAATAAAATTAAACCAGAGGCTCCAGTCGTTGAGTTGAACAGCACTTTTCCCCTTGTTTTTTAAAATTAGGGTGGATACCGGATTTTTACGGATATTCTGTCCGTCTTTGACCTTCCAGGTGAGTTGCAGTTTATCTGCGATAGCGCTCGATTTCTGGGCATAGGCTTCCTGACTTAATAAAGCCAAGCCTAGTCCGGCATAGAGTAGCGGTTTTTTGATTTTTTTAAAATTAGTCATGTTGGTTACTTTTTCAATGACTCTAAATATAGCTATTCTAGAGGGTTTTATGATCTATTTCAAAAAAAATGAATAAAAAAAAGATAAAAATTTTGACACATTTATAAATATTTCTATATTTGCACACCGAAACAGAAAACGGCCCGTTCGTCTAGGGGTTAGGACGCAAGATTTTCATTCTTGAAACAGGGGTTCGATTCCCCTACGGGCTACACGTCTAAAAGTCAAAACATACAAAAGCCTGCAAATTAAACGTTTGCAGGCTTTTTTGTTTTTCAGTATCTACAAAACTTACACGAATTCCCAATAAAAAAGTGAGTCATTCAGTGAGTCATTTTCTCCGACATGGTTACTCACTGAAACATATTTAATATTTTGATTATCAGCTTATTCAAATATTAAACATCTTGATCCGTTTTAGTTGCAAGGCTAATTTTGTTTCACTTAAATGATGTTATCATGAGTACAAATTATTCCTTACTCTTCTATTTGAAGAAACCCCAAAATTATGTTAGCGGTCCTAGGCCGATCTACATGCGGATTACTGTAGAAGGTATCCCAAAAGAAGTTTCCACAGGACGGGAATGCGATCCGTCGAGATGGAACTCCAAAGCTAATCGTATGAAAGGTACTATCGAAGCTGTCAAGACTCTAAACTCTTACCTTGACACTCTCGTCAGCAAAGTAAGTGCGATCCATACCGCTATGACAGCTGCAGCGGAGGAAATTACAGCAGAATCCATCAAGTTGAGGTATCAAGGAAAGGATATCAAACGAAAGCAATTTCTTGATGTTTTTAGAGAACATAATATGCAGATGGAAACACTTCTGGGAAATGGATTCAAACCCAATACACTCAAAGGGTATAAAACCTCGCTTTCACATATTGAAGGGTATTTAGAGAAAGAATTTAGACTAGCAGATATCGACACAAGGAAGATTGACCATGCTTTTGTCACAGGGTATGAATTCTTTTTGCGTGCCGCTATGGGCTGTTCAGCCGTGTCGGCAGCAAAATATATGAAGCATTTGCGAAAGATTATCAAGATCTGCATTGCGCATAGATGGATAACGGACGATCCATTTACTTTTTATAAGATCAAGGCGAAAGCTAAAGAAAAGGAGTTTCTGACGGATGCAGAACTTCGGAGGATAGAGGGGAAATTATTCAAGATACCGCGTCTAGCGCATGTGCGTGATATTTTTGTCTTCTGTTGCTATACCGGTCTGTCTTATGCCGATGTAAAGAAATTAAAATGGGCCGATATTGCTGAGGGAGTGGATGGAAAGCTCTGGATATTCACTAGCAGGGAGAAAACTGAAACTTCATCGAATATTCCATTGCTTCCCAAGGCGCTTGAAATCATTGAAAAATATCGAGACTATCCACCATGCGTGGCAAAAGATATTGTACTACCTGTTCTGAGTAATCAAAAAATGAACAGTTATCTTAAGGAAATAGCTGATCTGTGCGAAATCTCCAAAGAACTGACCTTTCACAAGTCTCGCCATACGTTCGCTACGTCTGTGACGCTTGCCAATAGTGTTCCAATAGAAACCGTTTCAAAGATGCTTGGACATACGGATATTAAGACCACACAGCATTATGCGAAACTTTTGGATAATAGAGTTGCTGTGGATATGGAGAAACTGGAGAGAAAGATTGAGAATAAAATAGAGCAATTTAAAAAGGCTAGAATAGCAGACCTATGTACTCCTCAAGCTTTTGTCTTTTTAAGAACAGATCATTGTTGATCGGACCATTGCTTAAATTTTACTGGAAGCAATGTCTAAGACATTGCTTCCTTGCTTTGGCGACTAATAAATCGAAAATCAGCCATAAATATGTTTCTACAAGTATATCTGCTTGTCAGTCAATTCTTGGAGAAAACTGTCCGCTTTATCGACCAGTTCACTATATAGCTGTGTGTTTTCTAGCACATGATGGATCTTTATATCATACCGGTCACTCTGATCGACAGAATACTTTATGCCTACTTTCTTTAAGAACCACTCTACACGATTAAGCTCTGCATAAGAAGGATCTCTTTCCAACTTATAATATAAAGTGATGTTTGTTTTCCGCAATTTACCATTCTTTGACCATAGCAGATAACGATTGTTCCTGTCATTGATATATCCAATTATTGCATCTCCTTTAAAATCAAGCGATCTGGTGAAATAATTTTCTTCTTCGATTTGGTTAAAAATAGTCTTTGTCAGTTTTTTGTTTCCGATGGACATTTGATTTATAGTAATATTAAGTGGGTGGAGTATAAATTCTGACATATTTTTAAGTATTAATTATACGAAGATTGCCACTTTCATATCTTGTTATATGTGCTGTTGAATTATTTATAAAATAATCTATGTTGAAGGTTTCTGATTTTTGGTCTTATTGCCTCGAGATAACAATTTTGGATACTTGAACCTTTTTGGAGGCATTGATACTGAAGCAGGTAATTCTGTCAGTTATTCTCCATGTGAACTAATAATTGCTGACATACAAACACTTAAATAATGACAATGTGTCAATTGAAAATCTTTTTAAAATCATCAATTATGTCGTTATTGTGTTTATTTCATTAAAAAGTGAAATATCCGTATAAAAAGGAGAAATCTCAAATTGGGGGTTGGCATGGACTATGATCACATTAATTGGCTTAAAAAGCCCCTTGGTACAGCAATACTTCGGGGCAATGATTTTTAAAGCTTAGTATGCTTCTAATGTTCAATTATAACGGCGCAAAACTAAAAAAAGTATTTTAAACAACGATTTATAGTTTGTTCCTTATCGCAATGCTAAGCTGGGGTGGTACTTCCTGCCAAACACTGGTACGTATCAAGCCCCCGCCTTTCAAGAAATGGGCGGGGAATTTTTTAACAAATTTTCAGTTTATGCAAAAATTAAAACAGTTCATTCTGGCACTTCCAGAGACAAACGGGAGGGCTGCTGGAGCAGTAGCCGGCTACAGCATTGATTATCTAACTATAATTGGAAGGGAGGTTTACTATGGCACAAAACTATAGAGAACTCACACGGCAGCTTCGGAACAGACTTGACCCAGAAAATCAGATCCTTGAAAAATCAATTAATGAAGAATTATCAAGTATCAGCTATTCGGACGTACTCGAATATGTCCGTTACGCAATGAACGGCGTAGAGCCTGCTTATACTCAACGTAGCAAAGAGGCGGGAGAAAGAGTGAAGACCCACCTTTATAATGGTGGAATAACCAGTGCTACTTTTCGTTATCAGGGATCAGTTATGACCGATACACATATCCGTGGATACAGCGATATAGATCTATTAGTTATTTCAGATTTATTTTACACTTTTGACAGTATTGGGGTAACCCAAGCTTTAAATGAAAGCGATTACTATCAGCCTTCCCAGCTTCAAAAGCTCCGTACTGAGAAGGAAGTGGGTAGCTATACCGGCAATGCACTCGATGATCTTCGCCGGTTACGGCTGGATAGTGAAGAAATCCTCCAGAGAAAATATATCGCCTGTGATATTTCTAAACCTAAATCCATTAAAATTGAGAATAGAGATCTAAAAAGGGAAGTTGATGTCGTTATTTCGAATTGGTATGATGATGTTACCTCGATCGTCAATGATAAAGGTACAAACAGAGGAATTCAGGTTTATAATAAAGAACTTCATCAAAAAGGAAAAGTAGACTTTCCTTTTGTTAGTATTGACCGTATCAACGCAAGGAGCGCAGAAACGTTTGGTCGGCTTAAAAAAATGATACGCTTTCTTAAGAACCTGAAGGCAAAATCAGACCTGCAGATTGATCTATCAAGCTTTGATTTTAATGCAATATGTTATGATATTGATATTTCAGACTACCGCCATGCGGCTTTTTATGAACTTGTACCTGTGCTATATCAGCAGCTGACGAGACTGGCTAATAATACGAGTCTGGCAAACAATCTGTTATCTGTTGATGGGCGAGAATATATCTTTCGTGGTAAACCTGATAAGATGAAGAGTCTTCAGAATCTGCTCATTGAAATTAATGCTATTTTATTAGACCTAAAAAATGCGCGGCTATTATTATGAAAAAAAGAATATTTATAGGATCATCATCCGAACAGCTAACAACATTAAACGAGATTGTAGATCTTTTTGGGGATCGTATTGAATGTATCCCATGGACAGATGCTTTCGCTTTGAACAAAAGTGGACTGGACTCCCTGATCAAACAGACGAGGCTGGCAGATTTTTCAATTCTGATTGCAACAAAAGATGACCTTACCAAACAGCGCGGCGAATCTTTAACAAAACCACGCGACAATGTTATTTTTGAATTCGGGTTATTTTTGGGGGCTGCAGGACCGGAAAAATGTTACTTAATCGCAGAAGAAGATACAGACCTACCAACGGATCTCGATGGTATCACTGTCGCTAAATTTACACGTAACAATGGCCAGTACAATTCTCTTGATAAAATTGTTGAGTCCATAGTGGCTCAGGTGGAAAGGGTCGCCGAAACGAGTCAGCTGGGCCTATTGCCATCAACGGCATTGGCAATAGGTTATTATAATAGTTTTATCAAGCGTGTGTGTGAGGAAATTCACAGCTCTGAGTGTATTGAACTTGAGGGGAAGAAAATGAAAGTTAAAAGTTTCAAGATCGATGTTATCATTCCGGAAACCCTCGACGATAATGGTGTAGGGAGTTTTACAACGCTTTACAATAAGCGTTATGGGCTGAGTAAGGCAACAACATGTACCAATCCTGCTGTATTAGGCACTAGAGGTTATCCTTTCCATTTTAAGGTTGATCCTCCGGATGCTGATCAGGAAAGTCCCTTAGATATTCATCTATCGGATATTCCTTCGACCCTGAGTACTATTGTTGAAAGCCTGAAGCTGTACCTACCATCAAACCAGATCGGACAGGATTTTGATATGGATTATCTTGAAATGCGGGAACTGGAAAATTTCGCAAAAGCGCTGAAATATCTTATTGGCAGAAATGCAGCGACCAAAGGCTATGTGAATGTTGTGACAAATGTCAAATTGTAAACTAAACCAAGATAATTATATGAATATTATAATCACTTATGATATAAAAAGAAATCATACCGAGATAAAAGATGAACTTAAACGTTTGGGCTATAAGGATACAATAAGTGGAGTAAGTCTTAACGATCGAACTCCGGTTGATCAAAAGCTACCAAACACAACTTTGATAAAGTACAATGCATCAAATACATTAGATGTCATGAATTTTGTTGTTGGTGTAATCAATGAACACAACGGTGGGCTGGACAATATATTTTGTGCCGAATTGGCTGTAGATTTTAACTGGAACGGTAGATAATCCCCTATTTGTTTTTTAGCTTAGGACCCTGGTAAGAAAATTTAGATTTTGTACCGGGGTCACTTTTAATTAAACCTGAGATTCAGAATCAGATGTCCAGTTATTTTCATAGAAAATTTTATGGGAGAATTTATGTTTTGAAAACTCCCTGGAAAAAAGTAATTTGACACGGTTTTTCAAAACACCCTATTTAAATTTATGAGCGGCCGTCAATTTGACGGCTTCGCTTGTTAATAGGCTGGTTAAAAGCTCTAATAAGCTATTCTCCAGTTTCTAAATTTATTTTAACATAGCCGGAGATCAAAAAATCCAATTAACTAACTAAAGTATACAAAACACACCCAGTATTGTTGATAATCAACAAGAAATTAAAGTATTTGGTTTGTTTTTACCTACCTGTGATCCAATCCATATCCTGAACTTTACTATAGCTGACAACGACGATAAAATATAAGCCAGTTGTTCAATTTTTGCCATAGGTCATTTTCTGCCTATCGATAGGTACGTTTCTGCCTAACGGTGGTTTGCGAATAGCTTTAATTTAGCATTATAAATCTTTTGTCTGTAGACTCCCAAGTTTAGGGAGCAAGACATTATAAAAGCAAGGTTATGAAAACAGGAAAGATAATAAAAGTTACTGCTCAGTACAGCTTTATATTGCTGTGGGGGATCACTGTCGCGCTGAAACTCTCGGGCTGGGAGCAGACCAAAAGTGAGCTGGCACTGCAGTCATTTCCACAATGGTTGGAACGCAGCCTTTTGTGGGGCCTTCCAGCTCTGTATATAGTCCTGATCCTACTGCTGCTCTATAAAGCAACTGTACAGCTCGGGGTCAGACTATCGACCATCGTGATGACTATTTTTACATTGTATCTACTGGTCGGCGTGTCTGGGGTACTCGGTTACACGCCCTGTGCCTGTGCAGGCATCTGGCCGACAAATAATCACTGGCTGCATATCGCACTCAATACTCTGTTTATCCTATTAGGTTTAATATACTGGATATCGGACCATAAAAGCCACACGGAAAAAGACGTCATTTCCGGGGTTGGCAGAAAGGAGGATACGGTCTTATCATAACACGACTGAACGTGCAGGGTAAAGGTTCCCCTGCCATCATCTGCGAACTACCCCAAAACCGGGACCTTATGAAGGTATAGGGGCAGGCCATGCAATGGGCCTGATGAAATCAGCGCATGCTAATCCTTAAATTTTTTGTTATGAAATCATTACTTAAAAATTTGAACTTCGGCGCACTAGTGGTCTTGGCGTCGGTTGTGACACTTACTGTTTCATGGAAGAACCATGAAAGTAAAAAGGCAACCCCAACCTGGTATCAGGTGAGCCTGATCAACCCTGCAGGGGGAAATATTGCGACCAATCAGAAGATTGACGGTTTATATCCG
The DNA here is from genome assembly GCF_050433745.1 of Sphingobacterium sp. HSC-15S19. Lineage (NCBI taxonomy): Bacteria > Pseudomonadati > Bacteroidota > Sphingobacteriia > Sphingobacteriales > Sphingobacteriaceae > Sphingobacterium > Sphingobacterium sp. HSC-15S19. The sequence goes on along the minus strand of NZ_JBNPWQ010000042.1, from coordinate 12,164 downwards.
GGTGGCGCACCGAGCGGTAGCTGCAACACTTCGCCGGGAGCTACCTGTGCTGTTCAGCTGAGCGACGCCCTTGATCCGACTGATATGCCCGCGACAGTCAAGGAAGCGAACGATGACGGTTTCACTTCCCAAGCTTTCCGCCAGCATCAATAGTACCTATTAACTAATTAAAATTCATCAAACCGGTTCATATCCAAAAAAGGGAGGCAAATTTGCCTCCCTTTCCTATCTTTGGTTCTGCTCAATTCCATTTGCATCAATTTCTGACTGCGGAATTGGCCAGACCCATTTTTTACTATTTGGCGCCAACGAGTATTTTATACCATCTAAAATCCTGGTAAAAGAGACCGGATATCTCCCTTCTTGGTTCAGCCTTCGGGCATCTTCCCATCTTATACCGCGCATGTATAATTCCTTTCTTCTTTCAGTCAGAACATAGGTTAATATATCGGACACATCGGAAAGTTTAAGTTCATGATATGCGTCAGCGTCAGTTCGGTGTTTTCTAAGTAGGTTGATGTCATCTAAAGCCTGCTGATCCATACCCGAGCGGGCCCGACATTCTGCACGGATCAGTAACATTTCCTCTACGCTGAGTCCTGTAAAGGATTCATTCGCCCCATAACCACAGTATGAACCGGTATATGCCTGGGTGCCATCGGGCCGTTTGAAGAAGTAAATTTTTTTCCTGAGATCATGCTGGTCAAGAGAACGAGAAAACATGGTGTCTGCGGTTCTTCTTGTAGCTCCCAATACACCACCGACAGCTGCAGCCGAGTAGAAAATGATAGCCGGATTATTTTTGCCATAAGGCGCAAAATAGCTTCCATAGATATCAGTGACTGACCCCGTCAGCTTATTATAATCTATCAGCACCTTTTTCTTTTGTAAAACAATATCTGCATATCGGAGTGCCATATCAAACTTTCCCTGCTGGAGATAAACCTTTGCCAAAAGTGCCTGCACTGCGGTGGTGCCCGGCATATAGGGGTTGGTATCGTCTACTATTGGAATATTCTCTGCTTCCGTCAGGTCATTGATTATCTGGTCGTAAACCTCTTTCAATGATGAGCGGTCATATCTGACTGAAACATCATAATCTAGTCGCAGGGGTAAACCTGGATCCTGTGCAACAGTTGGTTCATTATATGGACTGCAGAACAGCTGGGCTAGCTGATAAAAATTCCATGCCCGGTGAAAGCGGGCGGCCACCCTTGCCCTGTCCCTGTCAGCGGTCTCACCCTGACCGGCTGGGGCAGACTCAACATCCAGGGCGAGATTGGCGTACATGATCCTTTCATATGCTAAATCCCAGTCCTTGATATTTCGCTGGTTTCCATAGGGATTGTCCTGCCAGGTATAGGCATACTGATGGAATGGTGTATACTGTGAGCCCGCAACAAGGTCTGCGGAATTTTTGACATAATATTCGTCGGCTCCAAGATAGGCCAGATCGCTTGAAGTATAATACATGTTATCCCTACTCAGGATCGCCAGATAATCCTTAGCAGTCTTGGGCACAACCTGATTGGATGTCCGCTTCGCATCCAGAAAATCTTTTCCGCAGCCTGTCAAAATAATGGCAAGGCAAAAAATCAAATAGTTTCTTAAATCTTTCATAGTTTCCTTATCAAAAGTCCAACCTCAGCCCAAAAGCAAAACTTTTTGGCGCAACATAATCTGCATTAGGATAATCAGGATCTATACCGTAATGGTTAGCTTTCCAGATTATCCCCAGGTTCCGGGCATATGCATAGAACTGCATATTCTTAAACACCGATTTTGGTAACATGGATGCAGGGAAATCATAGGAAAAGCTGAGATCCTGGAGCCTCAGATGATTGCCGCTGGTCACAAAATTTTCATACTGTTCAAACATGCTGTACATATTGTCTGAAGGGTTAGGCGATGTTGCCGGTATGTCTGTCCAGCGTTCGTCCCCCGGATTTTGCCATCGTTTTAGATAATCCATATGATACTGCAACCTATATTCTCCGTCGGGAACAGTTGTCGAACGTCTGAATACATGCCCCATTTTCCATGAAATAAGAAAAGACAGGCTCATTTTCTTCCATCTGATCTCATTCCGTAAGGAGCCGTAAGCGGTCGGAACGGTGACGCCTGCGCCAATCAGATCTCCTGGCGAAAGACTGTTATAATATTCCACTCCGTTCCGGGCACGTTGTCCATCTATAAACATGAGCACTGTACCATCTTCAGGATCGAGCGAATATTTAGGTAAGGCATATAAAATATCTTTGCTTTTACCGACTACGGGAAAAGAAGGTGGAAGCAGATAATTGTATAATCCTATATTATTATTTGCTGAATATCGGGTGACTTCATTATGGACGATATTAAAAAGAAGCATACTGTTCCAGTTAAAAGCCCCACGGATATTTCGGCTGCTGATCTGTAAGTCCATTCCTTTTGTTTTCAGGTTCGCATAGTTGACAAGATTCGAGCTTTCAGCAAAGCTTTCCGGATAAATTCCGCTACTGGGTGGAAGTACGCTTGCTCCGATCAGGTCGTTTGCATTTTTTACGTAATAATCGGCGCTTACCGAAATGCGATTATCTAGCAATCGTGTATCCAGCCCCAGGTTAAATGTTTTTACCTGTTCCCAGCGCAGGGATGGATTTCCGATACTTCGCACAATCGCCTGTGGAAGCCCGGTGTTTTCATTGGTTGCAGCATGTTCAATAGTTGGAAGGGAACTTACATTTTTATTGACATTTCCTGCGACTCCATAAGTTGCTCTCAGGCGTAGATAATCCATGGCAGGCAATCTGAACCAGGGTTCTTTGGTAAGCTCCCAGCTTCCGCCCACGGACCATAATGGCGTTCCTTTCTGGTTGGTTTTTACTCCGAACAGATTTGACCCGTCCCATCGGAGTGAACCGGACAGAATATATCTGGCTTTATAGGTGTAGCTCGCATTTCCAAAATAGGACAGGTAACGGTCTGTAAGCTGCTGTTTTGCAGAAGGAGGGGCAAGTAGTCTTGACCTGCCGCTGGGCCGTGTCTTATAATTTTCGGTATAGTTGTAATTATTATCCCCGATCATCAGATCGGGATCATAATTGTAGAGCGTATAGCCCGGGTCGGTAAGCTGTATCATTTCCCTGATCTCAGCACCTGCCAGTGCCGTTATCTCATGTTCTTCGCTAAATTTCTGTGAATAGTCCAGCTGTGCGCGTGCGGAATGGCTCCGCGAAAAGGTGGACGGCAGCTCGCGGAATACTCCGCCATAGGGGATAATCCGTGTGCCGTCGGCCTGTGTGAAGCGGTTGACGATATTGCGCGCGTAATAGCTGTCTTTATCATACTCGGCTGTACTGGATGAGCTTCCCCTTATGTATTGATAAGTAGCGTTGATGTTGAAATGCCGGAGAAAATCGTACCTCAACCCAAGGTTTGCCCTGAGCTCGTCGCTGTTTCCCCGTCTGTCCATAAGACCTCGCTCTTCCAGTGGGCGATATTGCCAGTCAAGTAAGCCGTTAGTCGCTGCCTGGTCCACATAAGGCTGTCTGTACTCTTTAATGACAGATGCAGGATTTCCGTTTTCATCAAATAAGCGGGTGTAAGGAGAAAGACCAATATTGGTGGCATTTCCCCTGAGATCGTCCAATGTGATCTGATTGTTCTGATTCGCCTGTCTGCTGTACCAAAGTGCTGTGGACAGTTCCAGATGGGGAAATGGCCTGAAGGTGTTTTGTAGGTTGAGATTTATTCGGTCATTGAAGGCTCCAACTTCGCTGGAGCGATTTTTGTCATATCCGCCCGAGACATAATAGGTAAAACTATCACCACCTCCACGTGCATTAAGCGCATACTGCTGGTATATGGCGGGCTGGTAAAGATACTTCATCGCTTCTTGACGAACCTCTGTATTTTTTAAAATAGCTTCTTGCCGCGCAAATTCTTCGGGGCTGAGTGTTCCCTCATTCCGTGCGATCAGCATTTCCACATACGCTGGAAAAGCAGTCTGCTGTGCATTTTCCAGATAATACCCTCCTTTTTCGTATTTCTCTTTTTCAATCGCCATGACAGTCTCAGAGGGTAGACGGTTCCGGCTGTACATCAGGTCGGGTTTTTGGCCAATAGTTACATTGCTATTGATGGAAAGCTGCCCTTTCTGTCCATATTGTCCTTTTTTTGTTGTGATCACGATCACACCATTTCCCGCGCGTGCTCCCCATATAGATGCTGCGGCACCGTCTTTCAGGATCGTGATGTTATCAATATCATTGGGATTTATGGAGCTGATATCACCGTCATAGGGAAAGTTGTCGACAACAATGAGCGGGCTCGCATCCGACTGTATGGTCGCCAGTCCTCTTACTCGGATGTCGGATGCTTTGGTGCCATTTGGTGTGATAAACTGAACTCCGGGAGTGACGCCGTCGAGCCGCTGGAGGATATTGCCACCCACCGAACGGTTCAGCAGTTTATTGTCAACGACTGTAAAAGATCCCGTAGCCCTTTCTTTTGGGATACTGTAAAATCCGGTATTGACAACCTGTACCTCCTCAATAGTATGGCTACTTTTCTGTAGAACAATAGATATGTTGCCATTGGCTGAGGTAACCGCTATTCTCTGCGTGTTATACCCCATAAAGCTGATGGTCAGGCTGTCCGGTAGCTCCATTTTACCAAAAGAAAAGAAGCCGTTTTTGTCTGTCTTTGCCGAAATACCTGACCTCTTTAGTGCCAGTGTGGCACCGTGCAGGGGAGCACTGTTTTCATCCCTTACGTGGCCCGAAACCTGTGCTTCTACAGTTAGAATGGACAGAATAAATAGGATCGTAATAATAATTCGTTCTTTCATATCTCCTCTCTGTTAAAATGGTGATTTCCACATATACTTCTCGGGAATGGCGGTAATTTCCCCTGTATCCATTTTTTCGAGGATGGGCTCGATATTGGTTGCCGCATCGGTAATACCGACCAAGATTCCGTCTTTTATCCATGCCGAGGGGCCCGTAACCGGTGTGCCGCAGAAATAGGCATTTAGCAGGTATACCTCGGGGCCTATAAGCTGTGGCGAAGTCCAGTCCCTTTTTCTGGCGGTGAGTTCAGCTTTATAATCATAGTCAAGCATGAGACCGACAGACTGAACATGATCGCCATACTTTGGCTGTAGCTGCTTCCATTTGTCCATCGAAGCGAGACAGGGAGCACACCAGGTTGCCCAAAAGTCAAGAACGAGCATCCTGCCCGCAGAGAGTTCCCTTAGCGTGACACTGTCCCTGCCGTATCTATCGCCAGCTATGCGTATAGGTAGATCAATAATATCGTCTGGTACCTTTTGTCCTATTTTAAGCGGAGGTATCCGGTCCATCTTCACATTATATTCAAACAAGGGATATTTGGCCAGGTTGGCATCAGGGTTAAAATGTAGTATCTGCCCCCGGATATCATCCTTATCAGTGGTTGTAACGAAATAAGGGATAGTCTCCCGTGTTATCTTCGTGGTAGTCTGCCCGGCATCAGCCCGTGTTTCCACGGACTGTGCTGAGCATAAACTAAACATAGAAACGAAAATTGCCGTGAGCATCTTTAACAGGTTGTTCCCCCTGTAAAGGCGTGTTTTTAGGATATCTTTTAGTAGTAATAGTATAAGTGTGATCATAATAGGGTCTGTTTGTGGTCGAAAAAATCAGGGTATGGTTTGCCCGTTACGCTGATAGCGTTCATTTCTTCGATGAAAATTGGTCTGTTTTTTTTAGGGCTATAAAATAGCCGCTCCCAGCCCTTGGAAAATTTATGACGGATTCGGTCGGGACAAAGAGGGAGCGGTATAGGGTTATCTCACCTGATTATTCGGGGGGACAAGCTAATTTTTGAAGCAGTTGCTTTTTGCTAGAGAAAAAAACAAGATAAGCGCTATTGGTGCCATTCTTTGATGGCATACAATAATGCTTATCTTGTATTCTTGTTGTTCTCATCAGTTCTTATTTCTAAGAACTCTCGAAAAGCTAAAAGTGGGTTGACTACTTGCCTTCCTTTTGCATCTGAGGCTTTGGCGAAACCTTTACTCACTACTCTCAGGGAAGTAATTTTCAATGTATAACCCGAAGATTATATTGCAATGCATGGTCTAAGCAAGCGTCAACCCTACCCTGAGAAAAGATTTCTCAAAGATAGGAAAATTGACGCAGTACTCACACTCGCATTGCAAATCGCCAAATTCAGATACGAGAGTTCGTTAACTTCAATTGATCCAATCTTATTGATTTAATTCTATTTTACTCCATTAAAATCAATAAAAAAATAGTTTTACAAACACTTTATATTACAAATATAAATAAAAATCAATATAAATCAACTTATTTTCAATTTTATTATCAACATAAAGCCTGCGTATCTTTATATCAATTGAGATAATATTTTTTGTGAGAAAAAAGAATAGCAGAGTAACTGATAAAGAATATATAGGGAGAGGATTAGCTTTATATATCGCAGTGTCGTTGAGTACAGATACGAATGAGAGTATCGCTCAAAGAGCTGGGTATAAATCTAATACATTGTATAATCATTTTAAAAAGGAATTTTTATCCGATTCAATCATGGTAAAATATGGGAAGGCTATACCTCATGATTTCTCCATTGATTTCCCTGAATTGGCACCCTATTTCCGGTCCAATCCAGTTGGAGGTGAGAAGAGTTATACAGAGTTGAAATTACAGTTTGAAGGAGTTCAACAGAAATATACTAATCTGCTTGAAAGTCATAATGAATTGTTAAGAGCGCATACAATTTGTAGAGAGGAATTATCTGAAGCAAATCGAACAATAGAAGAGTTGAAAAAAGAGATTCGGTCTTTAAAGACTAATTAGACAATATCTTCATTTCAAGAAATTTAAAATTGAGAACTTGGTCTCTATCTCTCGGGGTGGGGGCCTTTTTTCTTTACTGGCATTAGCCTGTCTGATAAGTGCTTTACTAATTTATCTGCTTACATGCCTAATAACAAAGTTACCTATTATTGGACTAGCTTATTGGCTATCTAGGCATCTGTTCTTCACATGCTCAATATGAATCCTTATGCTAGGTTTACTTTAGATTTCGCCCAAAATATTATTTATGCTTACTATCCTCCCTCAATCCAAAAAGTGACACCAATTTAGCCACAGTCCACTTCCGCCTTCTAATAGTTGGTATTATACCCAAATTTTATTAACTTAATGAGTATTTATATCACACCAAAAGTGAAAATAAGCTATCTGCTTGTCAGATAAAAAGAAATGCGTATGAGTAGATCCAGCCACAGAAAAACCAATTTTGGCCAAAAAGAACAGGCCCGCCGGCAGGTGTTTTACCATCGTTTACGCATTATCTGTGAGAAAATGGTCGGTATCGGATATTTCGAACTACTGCCAGAAAGTAGCCTCCGTCTTTTATACCTATACCGTTATCCCGATATTAGGGTGATACCCCACGGCAAACGTGTCCTGAATGCCGAAGAGCTGAGAAGCTATAAACAGACTCTGGCTGAGCTGCTCAGTGGTCAACATATCGAGACCTTATTGGGCGAGAAGATTTCCTATGCCCGTTTTCTGACCGATGCATTGGTACTCCTGCATTATATCCAGTATAGGGTCGGTGGCAGGATAAAAGGGTTTTCCAGATTAAGGGAAGTTTTCGCACCCTATTTTACCACTACCGAATGGTTCGCCGAGCAGCGGATGAAGATTATCCAGATCATGAGCCTCAATGACCTGCAGCTCTATGATTTTTATAAAGGTACTGTACGGTTCAGTTTTGACCGGATGGCGGTTGAACAGTTCGGCGGGACAAACGAAATCCATGTGCACAGGCTGTCCCATTCCACCGCCCTGCAGGATGTTGACGGAAAGAAGAGAACGGTTGTCCGCATGGGAGTGCCCTCAGCGACCAAAGTAGATGAGTTTGACTGGATCTCCATCAGACCGAGCCAGCTGGGATTAATCAATGTCGACGATGATATCGCCCTACCAATATACGCCCAGCAGCATGCACTTGAACGTTTCGAAGAGCGGGCAGTTTTTTGGCGGGGTTATGTGCAGGCCTATATTGGATATGTCATACGGGAAGGCACGGCTAAAACCATTGTAAAAAAGGATTATGTACTGCTGGAATGTTATCTTGCTACCTACAAAGTGGGCTACTTTATCATCTCGCTCCAGCGGGACAAGTGGCTGATCCGGACTTTTCTCTTCCTGACCAATTCGGGAACACCGGAGGGCAATAAGCTGGAAGAAATGACCAAGCTCAAACTGCTGGACAAAAAACACCTTATGATCGACTGCATGGATGCTTTTCTGCTTTATGATATTTCAGGGGATAAAGGTCTCCGAAAACTCTTTAATAAAGCCGGCTGCGGGTCACTGATGCAATATGCCGACCAGATCAATAAATATGGTAAAGAGCGGCTCAAGAGCCCCGATTTTATATACCGCTATATGTCACAGTTGAAGTAAAAAGAATTAATGAACCTGTCTGAAATACTATAAGGAAGCCTTATCAATGTTGATTTCCTCTAGGCACATTATTTCACCCAAAATAATACAATGAATAATATGGCAATACTGTACCGGGAAAAACAAAAAATTACCAGCTCTTTATTCTGGATCATCCAGATTGGTTTAAACATTCTATTTGTCGCGGGATTTATAGTCCAGGTTGTATTGGGGCAGCCTTTTGGCAATGTTCCTGCCGGTAATATTCTTTTTATTGCAGGTGCCCCGTTGTCAGTCCTGTTTACCGTTTATTTTCTTCTGATCAAAATGGAATTACGGATCACATCCAGGGAGATTCAATTTCGGTTCTTTCCGTTATACCCGCATTTCGTGATTATACCATGGTACGCGATAAAAGAAGCTTATCTGGTGGAACATAAACGGACAAAATTCTATCGGATCTATGGCTTGGATCTGCTCCGTAACAGAAACTATTTTGTTCTCCAGGGGCGATATAGTTTAAGAGTTATCCTAAAAAGTGGAAAGATTCTTTATCTGGGACAAAAAAAACAAAAGAGTTAAATCACATTTTAGCTGATTTTTCGGATTGTTTGAGTGTCACAGATGATGTATAAAATTGAAGAATTAAGAACTTGGGCCAAATAGGTTGGGACAATCGATACTATTGTCATCGCTAAGGCAACCAAAAGGTAAGATGTCTCAGTTGGGGCAGGAGTGTAAACAGATGAAAATAACAAAAAACGATCCGTTCGATTAATTTATAGAGATACGAAAACTAAAAATAAACTATGTTTAATCGTTCTATGCGTAATACGCAGTTTTCTGCCAAAACCCTGTAACAGTGATGAGGTTTATCCGTATGCCGATACAAGCTCTAGTTCAAATTGGATTTGAGGAATGTTATCAAGGGTTCATAATATTTTGGCTTTTTAGTGACACCGACATCATCATTGTAAACTCCGTCGTTATTCACGCTCGCAGAACGAATTTTTTGTTTAAGGTTGGCCTGAATATATATCCGTGTACCTTTATCTTTGTTTTCTCGTAAAAGGAGATTGTATTCGAGAATCTCTACCTTTAGCTTTGTAAAAACTTTGCTGTCATCCTTAACGATTTTACATTGTATAAGCCCCGAGCCTTTATCCGCCGAAAGGACAAAATAATCGCTCGAAAGAAAAAGCTGTAATACGTTCTCAAAAGTCGTTTTCGGATCGGTTGAAGGCAGGTCGACAAAGTGGTTTTCGGTTTGGGCACTACAAATTCCTATTCCAATCAATAGGATAAATACTAATGATTTTAATTTTTTCATGCTTTAAGTTATTAATAAGTTGGTAGCACCAACTTAACCTGTGAAATTGAGCAAATAAACCTAATATACGATTTATTTGGTCTATTTGACATTTTTATATGTTGGGGCGTCTATCTTTTTTATTGTTTTCCCTCTATCGGTCTTGATCATGGTCAGCTTTATAAAAATAACATTCCCTATTCATCCATTTTCGATTGTTACTCTGAAATAGCTTATTACTGTTCTGATAAATACATATTTACTCCCCCCTTGTTGCCCGATGGTCGGGACACACCATTCCATCCTCACCGCTTAGGCCACCAAAAACCAAGACGGCACAATTGGGTCAAGGGCGCAAGCGATGGATGCGTGCGTAGGGGCGTTTAATATACCCTTGACCTTTGTGCCATCTTGGGTAAATTTGCAGAAGCGGTGAAGATGAATATCCATATTGCCAGCAATATGTAACCGTAGATATGTGTCTATATCTTTTACTGTATATAAGTTTTTGGTTATATTCAGTAAACTATATATCTATCCTACATTTGCCGAAAAAATGAAGCGTGATAGCTTGGGGAAAGCCGAAATAATGATCCAGCAGATAATTTTTGTATCATGCTGGATCATTGTTCTATCCACTTCCATAATTAATTGAATAGCGTTTTTATCTCCGCAGGCCCCTTTTTTTCTTCTTTCGTTTTCTTCTTCTTTCTTCCTCATCAGTGACCGTTCCCTGACCGCCAAACTCCTGAACAGGATCAAGAAGCATATCCAGGAGTCCAAGGCCATTTGTGGCAAATGAGGATAATATATCCCCAAGTACGGTAGGTCTGTCCTGAGCGGGCTTAGCAAGTAGCCTATCTGTCCAGCCATCTTCCATTTTTGGGATAGCCCCTCTTTCCAGGAGCCTGTCAAAGGTATGAAGCCTTGCCTTCTGCTCCGCATTGCCATTCTTCATGATATTCGCATACTGCAAGGTTTCTTTCAGTTTTCGGTCAAAACCAAACATCCTGTCAAATACAGTTTCCCCGCACTGCTTAAAGGCCATCTGGTCAAACTGTCCCAGCTTTTTGGAATGTTCCACATTCCTGCCCCGGGACCTGTTCTGTGGACTCAGTTTGATACGATTGGTGATGTCTTTTCGGCTGACAATGACCTGAATGTGCATCTGTGGACCTTCCTTTCGTTGCCCCGCTTTTCTCGTGCCATTCTTGACCTCACGATCTTTATGGCTATAGTACCGGTAGTTTTCAAGTTTGGCGAACCACAACAGATCTTTGTTGTTTTCTATTCCCGGGCGTTTAAAATTACGCGCATATTCATCCATGATCCGTGCAGCATATTCCTTTAATTTTTCTTTTGCACCATCCTCACCATAAGTAGCCAGCAGGAAATCGATCTCCTTTCTGCTGGGACAGATATTGAGCAGGAAGAACTTACTGTCCTGCCTGCCCAGTTTGGCAATATTGCCATCAATCCCGATGCGCACCTCATGGGGTTTAATATCGTTCCGCTCTCCATTGAACCAGTGTTCCTGTTTTTTATTATCGGTCAAACGGTTTTCTTTTTCCAGATAGCCGACAAGATCGCCACAACTTCCTTGATTGTTTCCTGTTTCGGAATCCGTGATATTGATATACATAACGGCTAAAGTTTATCCAGTGCTTCCCTGACCTGCCTTGCCAGTTCTTCTTTCTTTGTGGTAGATATCGGCCAGCCCAGTGTTTCCCGCTGGGCGATGTAATGTTCAAGGATCCTCCTGAAACCATCCTTTAATTCCTGTCTTTGGGTAATCCCCAGAAATATCTTTTTAAGGACTTTATCCAGACTCCCGAGATATTCCGTATTTGCCTTTAGAAATTCGGACGATTTCTGCTGTTCATCGGAAATCAGATCAATTAGACCGGATTGCTGTTTGGTGACAGCACCAAGTTCGTCCAGCATGGAATACAGGGGAACCAATAGATCGGTCTCCTGTTTTCGGATAAAGGAAAGGATACGGTTTACCCCACTGGAGAGTTCTTTTTTCAGGACTTCATCATTCAGATCAGCAGGGTCTTTCTTGCTCCTGTAAAAATAATCAACCATCTCCATCACCAATTGCCGCTTGGTCCTGCCCAGTTTACGGGAGAGCAGTGCCAGACGGCCATCCACTTCCACTGGGAAGCGGACTGACCGTATATTCTCATCTGATCTAGCCATTACTGTCGGGATTATCGTCAATGATAAACCGGAACTTGCTAGCTTTTGTCGGATGCCAGGAGGGTATGTAATCCACATATCCATAAAGGATGAGATCAGAAAGACATTTGTGATTGTCTCGTCCTGAAAAAACTTTACAGATTTAACCATTAGTCCTAAATAGATCTTACAGCATTTTTTGGTAATCCTGAAAATCCTTTACAATTATA